>NZ_JABWMS020000049.1:0-34852 GCF_013369155.2 Escherichia sp. 94.0001
GCCTATAAAGAAGATATGCCAAAACAATTAACTGAACTATTAAATTTAGTTACAAACATTCCTGACATTGAAGATAAATTTCAATTCATAACTAAATTGGGTCATGCATACTGCCTCTCCGGAATTAATCTTTCAGATTACTCAACCTTTCTTTTAAAATTATTTCAGGATACTAAAGTAAACAGATTATGTGATTATTATAAGTTAAGAGTTCCTGGTGAACCAGAGTATCAACTTAGAATACCTTTAGATGGGTTGACATTTCAAATGCTTAGTGAACTGTACAGAGTATCGCCAGAAAACGTTTTCATTTTCGATGAACTTTTTCGAGAAATGATTGATTTCAGCACATTCGAAGGACGAGTGAGTTATTACAACACCATACTTTATTTAATAAACCAGAATACCGAAAGCATCAATAAAATAAATCTATTTAGCCATTTGATTAAACGTCTTCCATTATGTAATTTCAAAACTCAAGACTTTGAAACAAGATTAATACTTGCATTGCCTGAGTTAACAATCGAGCATGTGAATAAAACCGTATTAGAATATTTAAACGAGCTTACTGATATGTACAAAAGAAAACCATATTTAATTCTCACTGACCATGATAAATATTTTAGCTTTATCAAATATGCATTTAACAATGGAAATATTAAGATATCAAATGCCTTGATTGACGTCATAGAGAAAATAAATACAGAAAATCCTACTTCCCAGAGAACAAAAAGAAATCTTTCTGTATTAACGCAACCATTCAAAACATGCCAAATTTTATGAATAACGTAAATAAGTAATGAGTTTTAGTTTAGCACATCAACGTACCAGAGCCGCTTGCAACTCTGGTACGCTTCCTTTTTCACCAGTGTAACTGCACTATGCATGTTAACTGCTTTTGAACATAACAAGCGAAACCGAGCATTTTCCCATCTCCAACATCACGAAGCCGCAATGAACAACTCACGTAGCTGATGCAACTGGTCACGAATTTGCACCGCTTCTTCGAACTCCAGATTTTGCGCGTGTTGCATCATCAGCCCTTCCAGTTCATGGATTTTCTGCTGCAACGCCTTCGGCGACATATCCATCGGCACATTATCCGGCTCAACAATCGGTCGTGATTTTCCTCTGCCCTTCGCTTTGGTTTTGGCAATGTTCTGCCCCAGCGCCAGGATATCGACCACTTTCTTGTTTAATCCTTGTGGCGTAATGCCGTGCTCTTCGTTGTAGCGTTGCTGTTTCTCGCGGCGACGTTCGGTTTCGCCAATCGCTTTCGCCATTGATGGGGTGATCTTATCGCCGTAGAGAATCGCTTTACCGTTAACGTTACGTGCCGCACGACCAATGGTCTGGATCAACGAACGTTCAGAACGCAGGAAGCCTTCTTTGTCGGCGTCGAGGATCGCCACCAGCGAAACTTCCGGCATATCCAGACCTTCGCGCAGTAAGTTGATCCCTACCAGCACGTCGAACTCACCCAGACGCAAGTCGCGGATGATTTCCATGCGCTCGACGGTATCGATATCTGAGTGAAGATAACGCACACGCTCGCCGTGTTCTTCGAGATATTCCGTAAGATCTTCCGCCATCCGCTTAGTCAATGTTGTGACCAGCACGCGTTCGTTAATTGCCGCTCGCTGGCGAATCTCCGAAAGAAGATCATCAACCTGTGTTGCCACCGGTCGCACTTCGATAATCGGATCAAGCAATCCGGTTGGACGTACGACCTGATCCACCACATCACCACCGGATTTTTCCAGCTCGTAATTACCCGGCGTCGCCGAAACATAGATGGTTTGTGGCGCTAATGCTTCGAACTCTTCAAACTTCAGCGGACGGTTATCCAGCGCTGATGGTAGGCGGAAACCGTACTCCACCAGCGTCTCTTTACGCGCCCGGTCACCGCGATACATACCGCCAATTTGTGGAATGGTGACGTGAGATTCATCGACGACCAGCAACCCATCGGCAGGCAGGTAATCAAACAGCGTCGGCGGTGGCTCACCTGGTCCACGGCCGGAGAGGAAGCGTGAGTAGTTTTCAATGCCCGAGCAATATCCCAGTTCGTTCATCATCTCCAGGTCAAACTGGGTTCGCTGAGTCAGCCGCTGCTCTTCCAGAAGTTTGTTGTTCTCTAACAGCACTTTGCGTCTGGCGGCCAGTTCTTCTTTGATCTCTTCCATCGCCTGTACGATGCGCTCGCGCGGCGTGACGTAGTGCGTTTTCGGGTAGATGGTAAAACGTGGAATAGTAGAAACAATCTGCCCGGTTAGCGGGTCAAATAACGACAATCGTTCAACTTCCTCATCAAACAGCTCCACGCGAAGTGCAATGTCATCCGATTCTGCCGGGAAGATATCAATCACCTCGCCACGAACGCGGAAAGTGCCACGCTGGAAGGCTTGATCATTCCGGGTGTATTGCAGCTCCGCCAGTCGACGCAGGATCGCGCGCTGATCGATAATCATACCGACCGTAAGATGGAGCATCATCTTGAGATATAAATCAGGATCGCCCAGACCATAAATCGCGGAAACCGATGCCACCACAACCACATCACGCCGCTCCAGCATCGCTTTGGTGGCGGACAAACGCATCTGCTCGATATGTTCGTTTACCGAGGCATCTTTCTCAATGAAGGTGTCGGAACTCGGTACATAGGCTTCCGGCTGATAATAGTCGTAGTAGGAGACGAAATATTCCACCGCGTTTTCCGGGAAGAACTCTTTCATTTCGCCGTACAGCTGGGCCGCCAGCGTTTTGTTGGGCGCCAGTACCATGGTTGGGCGCTGAAGGTCAGCAATGACATTGGCAATGGTGAAGGTTTTCCCGGAGCCAGTTACACCGAGTAACGTCTGGTGCGCCAGGCCATCTTCCAGCCCCTCTTCGAGACGTCGAATCGCCTCTGGCTGATCGCCAGAAGGTTTAAAAGCGGAATTCAGTTTGAACGGTTTACTCATGAGTCGCTACCTGAAGGAGTTGGGCGGGCAGGTATGTAATTTTACTCGTCGTACTTAATTATGCCAACAAATTATACTGGATAAAAAAACAGTTACCCACCATAATATTTCTGTTACAGCGTAAACTCCGCTGTCAATCATGAGCAAAATTTACTCTGTGGCGAGATAAAACTCCGGCCTTACCGGGTTATCCCCAAAGCAACGGCTTTTTTAACATTTGTCAAGATGAGTGATGACAGTTTTATGGCAAGAGATGCCTCTTCAGTGACTGCCATTGCAATTATCTAACCAGTTAAAAAATAAAAGATATTTCTTTGAGCCGTCTTTAACGCCAATTCGCGTGCAAGCCGCGTATTCTCTCGCTTGCCTCGTGTTTTCTAACTCTAATACACATGGTTATCCACAGGAATAGTGGATAACTGTCTGCAGCCCCTATCCCCCGCCGCCTGGGCAATTCCCACATTCACCACATGATGCGGAAGTAAAATTTTTTTCGTGATTATTTTAGAATTTAATTGGTTAAATTGCAGTCAACCGAAGACGCGATCTCGCTCGCAATTTAACCAAATACAGGATGGCTACAACAAGGCAAGGTTTATGTACTTTCCGGTTGCCGCATTTTCTGGATTTTCTGCAAGCCAGGGAATTTCGCCCAGCAGCGGCGCGGGAATCATGCGGGTGAGCGTGGTCATATATTCAGCGTGACGTTTTCCAGGAGGCGTGACATCATTCGCCACCCAACCCGCCAGAGTCAGTCCGGCGTGTTGTATTGCCTGTGCCGTCAACATCGCGTGATTAATACAGCCGAGTTTCACACCAACTACCAGTATCACCGGCAGTTGTTCCTGTGTTACCCAATCCGCAAAAGTGAAAGTGTCAGAAAGCGGCGTAAACCAGCCGCCAGCACCTTCCACTAACACCCAGTCAGCCTGTTGTTCAAGCGCGCGTAATCCGGCGCTCATTACCAATGATTCTATCGGCCTGCCCTCTTGCGCGCTGATGATGTGCGGTGAAGTGGGTTCTGCGAAGGTGTAAGGATTTACCGTTGCGTAATCCAGCTGCAGGCTGCCGTTGTGCTGTAACGCCAGCGCGTCACTATTACGTAAGCCGTCCGGGGTCTTTTCGCTGCCAGAGGCGACCGGTTTATAACCTGCCGTCCGATAACCTGCTGCCTTCGCGGCTTGTAAAAGTGCACAACTGGCGACAGTTTTCCCCACTTCGGTATCCGTTCCGGTGACAAAATAACGTTTACTCACGAGCAATCACTCCCAAAAAAAGATGATACGTCAGAGGATATCGCCCCTGTTGTTGCGGCCAGGCCAGTTGCAATCGCTGCAACTGCGAACGCGTTAATATTCGTGGGTAGCGCCCTTCATGAAGATGCGTGGCACCGATGCCTTTCAGCGAACGCATGGCACTGAGCGCATCAGCAAACCACAGCGTGATGGGCTGAATATGATGTTGATAATGCACGCTGTTCAGCGACTGTTCGATTTCATCTGGCGGTAAAAAGCGATTAGCATGCGGGCGCTCGTCCACCGCCTGCCACGCCTGATGCAATTCAGGGAGCGATCCCTGCACCAGCGTGGTAAACGCGACCACGCCTCCGGGGCGCACCACGCGATACAGCTCGCGAAGTGCCGTGGATAAATTACCGCACCACTGCACCGCGAGATTGCTCCATGCAAGATCGAAGGTTGCAGTCGCTAACGGCAGGGATTCGATATCTCCCGCCAGATAATGGTCTGCGGCATCCTTCTGGCGTGCCTGAACAAGCATTGGCGGCGAGAGATCTAACGCTGTCACCTGCGCGTGACGTTCCCGCCAGTGGCGACTCATCCAGCCTGGTCCACAACCCGCGTCCAGCACGTGGGTGTATTTACGCTGTGGGAGCATTGCCAGTAAGACGTCAGCACTCTGGCGCTGTAGATCCGCATGTTGCTCATAATGTGCGGCTGCCCGACCAAATGCCGCAGCAATGGCTTGTTTATTAACCGTTGCCATGCAGCACCTCCAGCAGACGGTCGATATCCTGCATTTCATGCGCGGCGGTTAGCGTTAAGCGCAGTCGCGCAGTACCAGCGGGTACGGTTGGCGGGCGAATCGCCGTGACCCAGCAGCCTTGCTGGCGCAGTTTTTCTGCCAGTTGTAACGCACGGCTGTTATCACCGACGATCAATGGCTGGATGGCGCTGTATGAATCAGCAAGCGTAAACGGCAAATCCTGTACTCCGGCACGAAAACGCGTAATGAGTGCCGCCAGTTTTTCGCGCCGTGCATCACCCTCATCACAGCGAATGACCGCCAGCGACGCACGTAATGCCTGCGCCTGAGCGGGCGGCATACTGGTGCTGTAAATAAGATGGCGGGCAAATTGCAGTAGATAATCCGCCACCGTATCGGAGCAAAGCACCGCTGCCCCGCTGACGCCAAATCCTTTGCCAAAAGTCACCACCAGCAATTCTGGTTTTACCTTTTGCAGCCAGCAGTTGCCGCGCCCCTGTTCACCGATAACACCCGTGCCGTGGGCATCATCGACCATCAACCAGCCATTGTGCTGTTGCGTTACCTGCTGGATTTCCGCCAGTGGCGCACTATCGCCGTCCATGCTGAACACGCCTTCTGTCACCACCAGTTGCTGCCCCGGACAGGGGGAAGCAAGCAGTCGCGCCAGATGAGCGACATCGTTATGGGTAAAACGGCGAAGCTGCGACGGGCTTAAACTGGCAGCTTCCAGCAATGAGGCGTGACTCAGCCGATCGGCAACAATACGGTCCTCTTTCGCCGTCATCGCGGTAATGACTGCCTGGTTAGCGGCAAAACCAGAGATAAACAGCAGTGCCTGCGAATAGCCCAGCCACTCGGCCAGTTCTTCTTCCAGCGCCTGATGCGCCACGCTATAACCGCTGACGTGACCGGAACCGCCGCTACCGACGCCAAATTGCTCCGCACCCTGCTTCCATGCACGAATGATGTCCGGATGATGGCTTAAGCCGAGGTAATCATTGCTGGAAAAGTTCAGATACTGGCGATCATCCGCCACCAGCCAGCGTCCGGCCCCTTGCGCCACCGGATAACGGCGACGCAGGGCATCGGCAGCACGCCGCGCATCGAGCGCCGCGTTGATTTTCTCCTGCCAGCTCATAGTGCTGCCGCGTTGTAATATTCGTCAGTGTCCGGGGTCATCAGCGCCTGTTCAAGACGTTGCTGTTGTTCGTTATCGCCCGCCAGCACGGCGGTTTGCTGCGGATTTAACCCCAGTTTGCGGAACAGTTGCAGGTCTTTATCTTCTTCCGGATTCGGTGTGGTCAGCAATTTGCAACCATAGAAAATCGAGTTTGCGCCAGCCATAAAGCACATCGCCTGAGTCTGTTCATTCATCTGCTCGCGTCCGGCAGAAAGGCGCACGTATGAGGTCGGCATCATGATCCGCGCTACGGCAATGGTGCGAATAAAATCAAAGGCATCGACATCATCGTTATCTGCCAGTGGAGTGCCTTTCACCTTCACCAGCATGTTGATTGGTACGCTTTCCGGCGGCGTCGGCAGGTTTGCCAGTTGCAGCAATAATCCAGCGCGATCTTTTACCGTTTCGCCTAAACCTACAATGCCACCTGAACAGACTTTGATCCCGGCATCACGCACTTTTTCCAGCGTGTCGAGACGTTCCTGATAAGTGCGTGTGGTGATGATATTGCCGTAAAACTCCGGCGAGGTGTCGAGGTTGTGGTTGTAGTAATCCAGCCCGGCATTCGCAAGGCGCTGCGCCTGAGATTCACTCAACGTGCCCAGCGTCATACACGCCTCCAGGCCCATCGCTTTTACCCCCTGCACCATCTGTTCCAGGTACGGCATGTCGCGTTCGTGGGGATTCTTCCACGCCGCGCCCATACAGAAACGTGTCGATCCCGCCGCTTTCGCTTTTCGCGCCGACTCCAGCACCTGTTCAACTTCCATCAACCGCTCGGCTTCCAGCCCGGTTTTATAGCGCGAGCTTTGCGGGCAGTATTTGCAATCTTCCGGACAAGCTCCGGTTTTAATCGACAGCAAAGTGCTGACCTGGACCTGACGAGGATCGAAATGCTGACGATGCACCTGCTGCGCTTCAAACAGCAGATCCAGCAACGGTTTTTCAAATAATTCTGTGACTTGCGACAATGTCCAGCGTGGGCGGTGAGCCATGGGGCTTCTCCAAAACATGTTTTTTGTTGTTAATTCGGTGTAGACTTGTAAACCTAAATCTTTTCAATTTGGTTTACAAGTCGATTATGACAACGGACGATCTTGCCTTTGACCAACGCCATATCTGGCACCCATACACATCCATGACCTCCCCGCTACCGGTTTATCCGGTGGCGAGCGCCGAAGGTTGCGAGCTGATTTTGTCTGACGGCAGACGCCTGATTGACGGTATGTCGTCCTGGTGGGCGGCAATCCACGGCTACAATCACCCGCAGCTCAATGCGGCAATGAAGTCGCAAATTGATGCCATGTCGCATGTGATGTTTGGCGGTATCACCCATGCGCCGGCCATCGAGCTATGCCGCAAACTGGTGGCAATGACGCCGCAACCGCTGGAATGCGTTTTTCTCGCGGACTCCGGCTCCGTAGCGGTGGAAGTGGCGATGAAAATGGCGTTGCAGTACTGGCAAGCCAAAGGCGAAGCGCGCCAGCGTTTTCTGACCTTCCGCAATGGTTATCATGGCGATACCTTTGGCGCGATGTCGGTGTGCGATCCAGACAACTCAATGCACAGCCTGTGGAAAGGCTATCTGCCAGAAAACCTGTTTGCTCCCGCGCCGCAAAGCCGCATGGATGGCGAATGGGATGAACGCGATATGGTGGGCTTCGCACGTCTGATGGCGGCGCATCGTCATGAAATCGCGGCGGTGATCATTGAACCGATTGTTCAGGGCGCTGGCGGAATGCGCATCTACCATCCGGAATGGTTAAAACGAATCCGCAAAATGTGCGATCGTGAAGGTATCTTGCTGATTGCGGACGAGATAGCCACCGGTTTTGGTCGTACCGGCAAACTGTTTGCCTGCGAACATGCGGGGATCGCGCCGGACATTTTGTGCCTCGGTAAAGCCTTAACCGGCGGCACGATGACCCTTTCCGCCACGCTCACCACGCGCGAGGTTGCGGAAACCATCAGTAACGGTGAAGCTGGCTGCTTTATGCATGGGCCAACCTTTATGGGCAATCCACTGGCCTGCGCGGCAGCAAACGCCAGCCTGGCGATTCTCGAATCTGGCGGTTGGCAGCAACAGGTGGCGGCTATTGAAGTACAGCTACGCGAGCAACTGGCTCCTGCCCGTGACGCCGAAATGGTTGCCGATGTGCGCGTGCTGGGAGCGATTGGCGTGGTCGAAACCACTCGTCCGGTGAATATGGCAGCGCTGCAAAAATTCTTTGTCGAACAGGATGTCTGGATACGACCATTTGGCAAACTGATTTACCTGATGCCGCCCTATATTATTAGCCCGCAACAGTTGCTGCGCCTGACCACAGCGGTTAACCGCGCGGTACAGGATGAAACATTTTTTTGCCAATAACGGGAAGTCAGCGTGAGGGTTTCTGGCTACACTTTCTGCAAACTAGAAAGGAGGGTTCATGAAACTCATCAGTAATGATCTGCGCGATGGCGATAAATTGCCGCATCGTCATGTCCTTAACGGCATGGGTTACGATGGCGATAATATTTCACCGCATCTGGCGTGGGATGATGTTCCTGCGGGAACGAAAAGTTTTGTCGTCACCTGCTACGACCCGGATGCGCCAACCGGCTCCGGCTGGTGGCACTGGGTAGTTGTTAATTTACCCGCTGATACCCGCGTATTACCGCAAGGGTTTGGATCTGGTCTGGTAGCAATGCCAGACGGCGTTTTGCAGACGCGTACCGACTTTGGTAAAACCGGATACGATGGCGCAGCGCCGCCGAAAGGCGAAACCCATCGCTACATTTTTACCGTTCACGCGCTGGATGTAGAACGTATTGATGTCGATGAAGGTGCCAGCGGCGCGATGGTCGGGTTTAACGTTCATTTCCACTCTCTGGCAAGCGCCTCGATTACTGCGATGTTTAGTTAATCACTCTGCCAGATGGCGCAATGCCATCTGGTATCACTTAAAGGTATTAAAAACAACTTTTTGTCTTTTTACCTTCCCGTTTCGCTCAAGTTAGTATAAAAAAGCAGGCTTCAACGGATTCATTTTTCTATTTCATAGCCCGGAGCAACCTGTGAACACATTTTCAGTTTCCCGTCTGGCGCTGGCATTGGCTTTTGGCGTGACGCTGACCGCCTGTAGCTCAACACCGCCCGATCAACGTCCTTCTGATCAAACCGCGCCTGGTACCTCTTCTCGCCCGATTCTGTCGGCAAAAGAAGCGCAGAATTTCGATGCTCAACACTATTTTGCATCCCTGACACCAGGTGCGGCAGCGTGGAATCCTTCCCCGATTACCCTGCCTGCGCAACCTGACTTTGTTGTCGGCCCGGCGGGTACTCCGGGTGTAACGCATACCACGATTCAGGCGGCGGTAGATGCGGCAATTATCAAGCGCACCAACAAGCGCCAGTATATTGCCGTGATGCCTGGTGAATATCAGGGAACGGTGTATGTCCCTGCCGCTCCGGGTGGAATTACTCTGTACGGTACAGGTGAAAAACCGATTGATGTGAAGATTGGGCTTTCCCTTGATGGGGGCATGAGCCCTGCCGACTGGCGTCACGACGTCAACCCGCGCGGCAAATATATGCCAGGTAAACCAGCGTGGTATATGTACGATAGCTGCCAGAGCAAACGCAGCGACAGTATCGGCGTTCTCTGCTCTGCGGTCTTCTGGTCACAAAACAATGGCCTGCAACTGCAAAACCTGACCATCGAAAACACGCTGGGTGATAGCGTAGATGCGGGTAACCATCCGGCGGTGGCACTGCGTACTGATGGCGACAAAGTGCAGATCAATAACGTCAACATTCTCGGTCGTCAGAATACATTCTTTGTCACCAACAGTGGTGTGCAAAACCGTCTGGAAACCAACCGTCAGCCGCGTACTCTGGTGACCAACAGTTACATTGAAGGGGATGTGGATATCGTTTCTGGTCGCGGCGCAGTGGTGTTCGATAATACCGAATTCCGCGTGGTGAACTCACGTACTCAGCAAGAAGCGTATGTGTTTGCACCGGCTACGCTGTCTAACATCTATTACGGTTTCCTCGCCGTAAACAGCCGCTTCAATGCTTCCGGTGATGGCGTGGCGCAACTGGGCCGCTCGCTGGATGTTGATGCCAATACCAACGGTCAGGTGGTGATCCGTGATAGCGCCATCAACGAAGGTTTTAACACGGCTAAACCGTGGGCCGATGCGGTGATTTCCAATCGTCCGTTTGCGGGTAATACTGGCAACGTTGATGATAACGACGAAGTACAGCGTAATCTAAATGACACTAACTACAACCGCATGTGGGAATACAATAACCGCGGCGTGGGTAGCAAAGTGGTTGCAGAGGCGAAGAAGTAAAAGCGATTAACTTTTTGCCGGATGCGGCGTAAACGCCTTATCCGGCCTACAGTTCGATGCGATTCGTAGGTCAGATAAGATACGTCAGCATCGCATCCGACAATAAGTGCCGGATGCGGCGTAAACGCCTTATCCGGCCTACGGTTCGATGCGATTTGTAGGTCGGATAAGATGCGTCAGCATCGCATCCGACAATAAGTGCCGGATGCGACCAACATTTACATGGCGCTTTTTAAAGCTGACGATTTTTATTGAAGTTAATCAAACTACCCGCTTTGATAATCTCGCGCTCTTCAGCAGTCAGACTTTCCATATAGAGCGTAATCTCTGTTACCGGCGCATCTTCATGGATCACATAACCTTTAAACGTCGTACCTGGATTATCCAGCGCCATTTTAATGCCAGGGATGTAAATGTAATCGCCCACTTCAAAGTTCGGTACTTCCGCCATCTGCAGCGGTAACATTCCCCAGTTGATGACGTTAGAACGGTAGCGTTTAGTCGCGTACTCCTCAGCAATATTCGCCAGACCGCCAATCACACGCTGGCAGCTCGCCGCCTGCTCACGCGCAGAACCATCGCCTGGTTTCACCGCATAGACCATGCTGCCAATTTCAGTTTGCAGCGGATCAATATGCTCCTGACCAGCAATCTGCTTAATGCGCGCAAACACCTCTGTCAGCTCGCTGACATTCCCCGCCAGACGCTGATTTTCCAGCTCAGCAGTCGCTTTACTTCTGCCAACATAACCTGGATCGCGGCGTGACAGGGTAAACTCCGCCAGACCAATCGGATTTGAACGATAAGAAGAGGTTTCACCGGAAGGAATCAATTCGTCGGTGGTGGTCACTTCGTCGAGGATCTTCGAGCACACTTTGAGGACGATATTGTCAGTCAGCGCCCCCAATTCCGGCCAGTCTTTGATGTTCGGTCCGTAGATCAGCGATTGCTGGGTCGCCCCTTTCACAAAGCCCTGATAGACGCGATTTTTATACGGCGTGACATCGAAGGCATACTCCGGCACGATGTCCCAGCAGTCCAATTCACTTGCAGAGGTTAAATAACCACCGTTTGCGGCTGTTGCAGCGATAGAACGGGCATCCATCAACGCCACCGCTGACATCTGACCGTTGGCTGGCTTAGAGCCTTCGCGATTCGGGAAGTTACGCGTGGTGTGGCGAATACTCAAACCGTTGTTGATTGGCGTGTCGCCCGCGCCAAAGCATGGGCCGCAGAACGCGGTTCTGATGATTGCGCCTGCGCCAATCAAATCTGCTACCACGCCTTTTTTGGCTAAATCCATAAACACCGGCTGTGATGACGGATAAACCGCCAGCGAGAAGGTGTCATTGCCACAGGATTGACCGCGCAGTGCATTCGCCGCCGCGATGACGTTTTCGTAGTTACCGCCAGAACAGCCCGCGATAATCCCCTGCTGCACTTTCAGGCGACCATTTTCCACTTTATCCAGCAGCGAGAGTTTGGCTTTACCGTGCGCCACGCGTTCGGACTCAATTTCAATCTCACGCAGAATGTCGGTCAGGTTCTGGTTCAGCGTGTCGATTTCATACACGTTGCTTGGGTGGAACGGCAGCGCAATCATTGGGTTGATGGCGCTTAAATCAACGCTGATGCAGCCATCGTAGTACGCCATCGGTTGAGGGTTAAGCTGGCAGTAATCCTGGCCGCGACCGTGCAGCGCCAGCCAGTTATGGACTTCTTCATCAGTTTGCCAGACAGAACTTAAACAGGTCGTTTCAGTGGTCATAACGTCAACGCTGTTACGGAAATCGGTAGAGAGCGCAGCAACACCGGGCCCGACGAACTCCATCACTTTGTTTTTGACGTAGCCGTTTTTGAACACGGCACCAATGATAGCCAGCGCCACATCCTGCGGCCCCACATACGGCGCAGGTTTTCCGGTCAAATGCACCGCAACAACTCCCGGATAGTCGATATCCCAGGTGTCATTAAGCAGCTGTTTTACCAACTCACCGCCACCCTCACCGACTGCCATTGTCCCTAATGCACCGTAACGGGTGTGGCTGTCTGACCCGAGGATCATTTTGCCGCCTCCTGCCATCATCTCACGCATATATTGATGGATGACCGCAATATGTGGAGGCACAAAAATACCGCCATAACGCTGCGCTGCCGATAAACCAAAAACATGGTCATCACCGTTAATGGTGCCGCCGACGGCGCAGAGTGAGTTATGGCAGTTGGTCAGCACATACGGCAGCGGGAAACGTTCCATACCGGACGCTTTAGCGGTCTGTACAATACCAACAAAGGTAATATCGTGAGAGGCTAATGAATCAAACTTAATTTTAAGTTTGTCCATATTTCCGGACGTATTATGAGAAGAGAGAATAGACCAGGCAATAGTGCCTTTTTTGGCTTCTTCTTTTTTAATTTCGCCGCTGAAATGTTCTTCGGCAATTATTTCGTTATTACTGGCGAGAAACACGCCTTTTTCAGATAACTTGATCATCAAATGCTCCAGATATCTGCGCACCGTTAAGTGCGCAGAAAGATAATAAATGGATATACTCTAAATAATTCGAGTTGCAGGAAGGCGGCAAGCGAGTGAATCCCCAGGAGCTTACATAAGTAAGTGACTGGGGTGAGCGAACGCAGACGCAGCACATGCAACTTGAAGTATGACGAGTATATTTACAGCATGTTCCAGCCGATCAGCATATTCCACCACCACACGCCGAGGGTGATATGTACCAGGAAGGTTAATATCGTCAGTACCGCACCGACCAACCACCAGGATTTAATATCGTTATAGCCTACGCCGAAGATGACCGGACCTGCCGCACCGCCATAGTGAGTAACCATGCCGCCATAGGAGTTGGAGAAAAGCAGCGCCAGCGCAGTTAACATTAACGGTGCGCCGGAGACGTTCGCCAGCATGGCAAATACCGGTAACATGGCAACGATATAGGCACTACCGGAAGCAAAGAAATAACGCACGATGATGCTAAGGAAAATAATAACGAAGAAAGCTACGTTACCATGGCCGTCAAATGCCAGGTTATTTTTAAAGACTTCAGCTAACCATTCGAAGAACTTAACTTTCGATAATAAGGAGCTTAAGCCGATAATACCGCCGTACCAGATTAAGGTATTCCAGCCGCCTTTATTTTTCACCACGTCTTCCCAGGTAACGATCCCCAGCAGCAGCATGGTCGCCATAACAACGATTGCCACAGTGGATTCATCTACCCCGAGCGTTTTACTGAAAATCCAGCCCAGCAGCGCCAGCACAAAGACACCGAGCAGCATTTTTTCGCGAATTTTCATCGGGCCCAGTTCGGCAAGGCCCGCTTTAGCGATAGTTTTGTTATCCACCTTTTTAATTTCTGGCGGATACATGGTGTAAATCACCAGCGGAGTGACCAGCAGCATAATGATGCCCGGTAAACCAGCGGCCAGTGCCCATCCACCCCAGCTAATTTGCAGGTGCAGAATGTCGTTGATCATTTTCAGCGCCAGAATGTTCCCCGCCATTGCGGTAAAGAACATATAGCTGGTGGTTTTAGTGACCATGTAAATGGACATCATCAGGTAATGTCCAACACGACGTGGGCTTTTTTCAGGTTCTGACCCCAAAGCCACCGCCACGCTGTTGATGATCGGTAACACAATGCCGCCCGCACGCGCGGTGTTAGACGGTGTTGCCGGAGCCAGTACCAGATCGAGGAATACCGTAACGTAACCCAGCCCCAGGGTAGTGCTACCAATTTTGCCAATCAATAAATAGGCAATACGTTTACCTAACCCTGTGGTCACAAATGCGGCGCTTAAGGTAAACGCCGAGAACACCAGCCAGGTGGTACCTGAAGAGTAACCGCTTAATACGGCGGTGGTCTTAAACGCACCGTCGGATAAGTTACCGACCACCACCATGGAGGCAGCAACGGCAATTAACAGTACGACAGGTTCCGGGAAAGGCTTGATAACCAGCCCCACAATGGCCGCCAGGTAAATACCAAAAAGCACCCACGCCAGTTCGCTTAATCCTGCCGGAGCTGGCATAAAGCCAATAATACATGGGATCGCTAATATCAGAATTAGCTTCCATAACGATTTCTTATTCATTTAAAATCCTGTTCTTTCTGTATGACTCATACAGAAGTCCTTTATTGTTTGTCCTTATCACGACAACAAAATTTTTCAGGGAAGATAAACTTCACCGGAAAATATTTTTCTGGTTGTCCGAATAACAGATGCGCGTAACGTCGTGGCATCCTGACCTTCATTACTTAAATGAACGTCGAGTGCACCACTGGGATGTTCAATATTGATATTGCCATATCCTACAGAAGGGACGATTTGTCGGGTGACGGTGCCTTCCAATGCACAACTACTGGAAATAGCAATAGCACCGGTTATCGCCAGCGCGCGATGGCAAGAATGCGGCATAAAATAACGCACATTAATTGCCCCGCCTTTCTGCGCTGGAGAAATAAGCACAGGTTTAGGGATAACCATATTACTGACATCGCCTAAGCCCATTGCTTTACCCGCTTGTAGACGGATAGATTCAATGCGGGCTAATAATGCTTTGTCGGCATCCAGTTCCGCCGGTAATTCATAGCCTGTTTTTCCCAGATATTCAGCCGGAATAATGACGACTGGCATCGCCATATCGATACAGGTCACCGGGACATCGTCAAAATAATCAATCTGATTATCAGTCGGGAAGACTTTTCCGGTTTTCGTTCCGGCGGCATTCAGGAAAGTGAGCGCAACTGGTGCGGCAGTACCCGGTACGCCGTCAATTCTGGCGCTACCCTCGTACTCGACAACACCATTTGGCGTTTGCACATCAGCTTCGATGAACGTACCCGTATTGACGTTGCGGATACGTACGCGGGTAACTGGCGAAGTCGCTGCAATCAAACCATTTTCAATGGCGAATGCCCCAACGCCAGACAGCATATTGCCGCAGTTAGGCGTGGTATCGACACGTTGCTCATGGACGATAACTTGAGCAAACAGATAATCGACATCAGCACGCGGATCGCTGGAACGGCTAATAATGGCGACTTTACTGGTCAGCGGATTACCGCCGCCAATACCGTCAATTTCCAGATCGTTACCGGAACCCATAATTGCCATCAATATTTTATCGCGCTGCGTTTGATCTTCGGGTAGATGTTCCGCTAACAGGAACGCGCCCCTCGAGGTTCCACCTCGCATCATCACGCAGGGTATTTTTTTCATAATAATGCCCTCAATTTAAAAACATAACTTATTGCGATATGGTTACATTAAGGGCAAAGCATCTCTAATGACTTTAGCTCAACGATTAATAACATTTTTTCATTAATTTAAGTTGGCTAAATGCAGTTAAAATTTTTAACGGCCTGTCATCCAAAATCGTCGCATCCATTTTTCGGAGTAATAATGAAGCATGAATTATCAAGTATGAAGGCATTTGTCATACTGGCAGAGTCCAGTTCATTTAACAATGCTGCTAAATTACTCAATATTACGCAACCTGCATTAAC
Source organism: Escherichia sp. 94.0001 (assembly GCF_013369155.2). Classification (NCBI taxonomy): domain Bacteria; kingdom Pseudomonadati; phylum Pseudomonadota; class Gammaproteobacteria; order Enterobacterales; family Enterobacteriaceae; genus Escherichia; species Escherichia sp. 94.0001. The sequence continues at coordinate 16,017 of NZ_JABWMS020000049.1, forward strand.
GCGAAGAATAAAAAAGATGGAAGAAGATTTACATATTCAACTATTTGAGCGTACAACTCGCAAGGTTACGTTAACAAAAGCAGGAAAAAGGTTGCTCCCGGAGGCGCGGGAATTAATAAAGAAATTCGATGAAACGCTTTTTAATATTCGTGATATGAATGCTTATCATCGTGGTATGGTGACGTTAGCGTGTATTCCGACTGCAGTATTTTATTTTTTACCACTGGCAATCGGTAAATTTAATGAGCTGTATCCCAATATTAAAGTGCGGATTCTGGAACAAGGCACGAATAATTGCATGGAATCGGTGCTGTGTAACGAATCAGACTTTGGCATAAACATGAACAACGTCACAAATTCATCCATTGATTTTACCCCACTGGTCAACGAGCCGTTCGTGCTGGCCTGTCGGCGTGACCATCCATTGGCCAAAAAGCAGCTTGTAGAATGGCAGGAGTTAGTGGGTTACAAAATGATTGGCGTACGCTCCTCCAGCGGCAACCGACTTTTGATAGAACAACAGCTGGCCGACAAGCCCTGGAAGCTGGACTGGTTTTACGAAGTGCGTCATCTTTCGACGTCATTAGGACTGGTGGAGGCGGGACTGGGGATTTCGGCGCTTCCTGGTCTGGCAATGCCCCATGCACCCTATTCTTCGATTATTGGTATCCCGCTGGTGGAACCGGTTATACGTCGGACATTGGGGATTATTCGCCGCAAAGATGCCGTGCTTTCTCCGGCTGCAGAACGCTTTTTTGCCTTGCTGATTAATTTGTGGACTGACGATAAAGACAACTTGTGGACCAATATCGTCGAACGCCAGAGACATGCGTTACAGGAGATAGGTTAATACACCGGCGCAGGAGAGACTGCGCCGGGTAAATCAGCGGTTAGTGTGCGTTAACCACCACCCACATTGGTCCCTGCCCGACCGCATAGCGGCCTTTTTCATGCAGTAGCCCCTGCTCGCCAACAATTTCGTATACCGAGATGTGGTGAGATTTTTGCCCGGCGGCAATCAGATACTTGCCGCTGTGATCAACATTAAAGCCGCGCGGCTGGGTTTCCGTTGGCTGGAAGCCCTCTTTACTCAACACGCTGCCATCTTCCGAAACGCTGAAGACAGTAATCAGGCTGGCAGTACGGTCACAGGCATATAAGTGACGCCCATCCGGGGTGATATGAATATCAGCCGCCCAACGGGTGTCGGAGAAGTTTTCCGGCATCATATCCAGCGTCTGGACACATTCGATATTGCCGTGCGGATCTTTCAGTTCCCAGACATCCACTGAGCTGTTTAACTCATTGACGCAATACGCATATTGTTCGTTTGGATGGAATACCATATGACGCGGGCCGGCCCCTTCAACGGTAGTCACTTCCGCAGGGTCCTGCGCCACCAGATGACCATCATCGCTGACCGTAAACAGGCAAATGCGATCCTGCTTTAATGCCGGAACCCACAACGTACGGTTGTCCGGTGAGATATTGGCAGAATGGCAACCGTCCAGCCCCTCGACCACATCGACGACGCCCACTGGCAGGCCATCTTCCAGACGCGTTACGCTCACGTTACCCGCATTGTAAGAACCTACAAAGACAAACTGCCCCTGGTGATCGGTGGAAATATGCGTCGGGCTACCCGGCAGCGCAGACTCTGCGGCAAAGGTCAGTGCGCCATCGTCCGGGGCGATACGATACGCCAGGACGCGAAACTCAGGGCGAACACCAACATAGAGATAACGTTTGTCCGGGCTGACCACCATCGGCTGCACCTGCCCCGGCACATCGACAACCTGCGTCAGCGTCAGTGCGCCTTCATGATTCAGGTTCCAGACGTGAATTTGCTGGCTCTCAGGGCTGGCGATATAAACTGTTTGCTTCATGAATGCTCCTTTGCATTTAGCAACTGACTGTAACAGCTAAAATTAGTCGCTTTTGGCGGTGAATGCTGAATTAAAACGCAGAATTTTGTCCGATAGTGGTATCGGTGTACCATTCGCGCAGACGAAAATTCTTAACCTTAATCTGGAATACGCCATGACCACACGCGTGATTGCACTCGACTTAGACGGCACCTTATTGACCCCGAAAAAAACCTTGCTTCCTTCATCGATAGAAGCCCTGGCCCGCGCTCGCGAAGCAGGCTATCAATTAATCATCGTCACGGGCCGCCATCACGTCGCTATTCATCCTTTTTATCAGGCGCTGGCGCTGGATACACCTGCTATTTGCTGTAATGGCACCTATTTGTATGATTATCATGCAAAAACAGTGCTTGAAGCCGATCCAATGCCCGTTAATAAAGCCCTGCAACTCATTGAGATGCTGAATGAACACCACATTCACGGTCTGATGTATGTGGATGATGCAATGGTCTATGAGCACCCGACCGGGCATGTCATTCGCACGTCTAACTGGGCGCAAACCCTGCCGCCGGAACAGCGTCCGACCTTTACCCAGGTTGCTTCACTGGCCGAGACAGCGCAGGAAGTTAACGCAGTATGGAAGTTCGCCCTGACACACGATGACCTGCCGCAATTGCAGCATTTTGGTAAGCATGTTGAACATGAATTGGGACTAGAGTGTGAATGGTCCTGGCACGATCAGGTTGATATTGCCCGCGGTGGTAACAGCAAAGGTAAACGCCTGACGAAATGGGTTGAGGCGCAAGGCTGGTCGATGGAAAACGTCGTCGCATTCGGCGATAATTTTAATGATATCAGTATGCTGGAAGCCGCTGGTACAGGCGTGGCGATGGGCAACGCTGATGACGCAGTAAAAGCGCGTGCCAACATTGTGATTGGTGATAACACCACCGACAGCATCGCCCAGTTCATTTATAACCACCTGATTTAATCAGGCGGTTATCGAGACACTTTTAATTTGCGCGTATAGCCATAGGCCAGGTTTGATCGCCAGTTCATCCCTGGCCCACGGGCTTATTCGCGCCCACAGCGTTTTACCGCCGACTTCCAATTCCACTTCCACCTGACCGTTGTCGTCATAGCTATTGACGACTTTGGCGCGCAGCACATTGCGGATGCTGGTTTGTTGCGGCGGTTGTAAAACCAGAGAAACATCGGAAGCCTGGATGCGGATGCGTAGCGCGGCTTGCAGCGGTTCATCCAGCTTATTAACCCACAAATGCTGATCGCCCAGCGCCAGCGCGGTCATCGCGTAACGCGGATGATGTTCCAGTACCGTTACTTTCAGAATGCTGCTTTGTTGCTCTTTCGGCAGCCATGGATTCATCACGCTACTGCCCCAGACTTCTTCCAGCGCACCGAACGCTTTCACCTGGCCATTTTCCAGTACCATCACTCGGTCTGCCAGATGGAGGATCTCATCCAGCGAATGGCTGACATAGAGCATCGGAATGTTGATTTCCCGCGTCAACCGTTGCAGATAAGGCAATAGCTCGCGTTTTCGCGGAAGATCCAGCGAGGCCAGTGGTTCATCCAGCAATAATAATTCCGGTGCCGTCAGCAATGCCCGGCCAATTGCCACACGCTGTTTTTCGCCTCCGGACAGGCTGCCCGGTAAACGGTCAAGCAACGGTTCAATGCCTAAAAGCGCCACCAGCTTATCGAACTGATCGACCATGCTTTTCGCCATGCCGTAGCGCAGATTTCCACGTACTTTGTAATGCGGAAACAGCCGCGCATCCTGAAACACATAACCAACGCGACGCTTTTCTGGCGAAAGGCAGATCCCTTTTTCGGCGTCATTTAGTACCCGACCATTGAGGACAATCCGCCCTTTTTGCGGACGTGTCAGCCCACTGATGGCATTAATCAGCGAGGTTTTTCCAGCTCCGGAGACACCAAAGATAGCGGTGATACCATTGGCGGGCAGCGTTTCATTAATGGCCAGGCAATGATTGCCCAACGTCTGGGAAAAATTCAGTTCCAGCATGATTAGCGCCCCGCCCGTTCACGGCTGATTCTGGCCAGCCATTCTGAAATCAACAGGGAGATCATCGCCAGCGCAATAGAAATAATACACAGTCTCGCCGCACCACTTTCCCCGCCGGGGGTCTGGATCAGGGTATACATGGCTGAAGGAATGGTTCGCGTTTCGCCAGGAATGTTAGAAACAAAGGTGATGGTTGCACCAAACTCACCGAGCGAACGAGCGAATGCCAGTACCGTACCGACGATAATTCCCGGTAAGGTCAGCGGTAACGTGATAGTAAAGAACACGCGCCAGCGCCCCGCCCCCAATGTTCTTGCGGCCTGTTCCAGTTTGACATCAACCCCTTCCAGCGCCAGACGAATTGCCCGCACCATCAACGGAAACGACATCACGGCGGCAGCGAGAACCGCGCCACGCCAGCTAAAGGCGAAGGTAATGCCAAACCAGTCATACAGACGTTCACCGATAAATCCGCGCCGTCCCATCGAAACTAATAACAAGTAACCGACGACCACGGGCGGTAACACCAGCGGTAGATGCAGTACGCTGTCGAGCAGAGCTTTGCCCGGAAATGTGCAACGCACCAGTAACCAGGCAAAAAAGATCCCAAACGGCAGGCTAAACAGCACAGCCAGGGAAGAAACTTTCAGGCTTAATAAAACCGCCTGCCATTCTGGATCGGTCAGTATCATTACTTGGTTGTAAATCCGTAGCGTTTAAAAATTTCCGCAGCCTGCGGTCCCTTCAGATAATCATAAAATGCTTTTACTGTCGCATTGTTATGTCCTTCCACAACAGCAACCGGATATTCCACTTTTTTATGTGAATCTTCCGGGAAGGTGGCAACCACTTTTACCCCTTTGCTGGCAACTGCGTCAGAACCGTAAACAATGCCCAGCGGCGCTTCATTGCGTTCGACCAACGCCAGCGCGCCACGAACATCTTCCGCCGGAGCCAGTTTCGGGGAGAGCGTATCCCATGCGCCCAGTTTTTGCAGTGCTTCTTTTGCATAAATGCCAGCGGGAACATGTTCCGGATCACCAACCGCCAGGCGACCGCCATTCAGCAGCGAAGTCCAGTTGGTTTTGCTGTCAATGGAGAAATCTTTCTGCTCGCTGGCTTTCGGTGCTACAACAACCAGGCTATTACCGAGTAGAGTCTGACGCGAGGCCGTATCGATCGCTTTTTTATCAACCGCATAATCCATCCATTTCTGATCGGCAGAAATAAACAGATCCGCAGGCGCCCCCGCTTCAATCTGACGGGCCAAGGTAGAAGACGAGGCGAAAGAAGAGACGACATCTACGCCTTTCTCTTTTTTATACTGCGTAGCGATGTCCTGCATTGCGTTAGTCAGTGATGCGGCGGCGAACACCGTGATTTTTCCTTCATCTGCCAGTACATTGCCAGCAACAGCGAAAGAGAATGCCGCCCCGGCAAACAAGTTCAACCATTTACGAGCCATTGGTAACCCCTTAATGTAACGTTATGTAGGCGACAATATAACGGCAAGTTCAGAATTTTCCCAGCAGTTATTGCTAACCTTTGTGAGGTTGATGAAAAAAATATCGGCAGGAAAAGCAGGAAGTTGAGAAAAAGAAAATGCCCGACTAAGCGGGCATTCAGAGAATCAATGATTTTGTCCGGGCTGGTCTTTTTTACCAACACCAGAAAAGATGTTGAATACTTCACCAAGACCGTAAATCAGACCCAGGATGATGGCCATCACGACAGGTACCATGATTACGGCGAATACCAGACTTTTTAATAACTCTAACATGGTCAACTCCAGATATAGTCATGAGACTATTCTAACCGCTAAGCACAGAAAAGCACTCCCCTTTTGTGCGGTCAGCTTTGCGTGGCGTTCGTTTTCCGTCACAATAAGACTTTTGCCAGGACATTGTTATGCAGGCCGAAATCCTTCTCACCCTTAAGCTCCAACAAAAATTATTCGCCGACCCGCGCCGCATTTCGTTACTAAAACACATTGCGCTTTCCGGTTCCATTAGCCAGGGAGCGAAAGATGCCGGTATCAGCTATAAAAGCGCCTGGGATGCCATTAACGAGATGAATCAGTTAAGTGAGCATATTCTGGTTGAGCGCGCAACAGGCGGTAAAGGTGGCGGCGGCGCAGTACTGACCCGCTATGGTCAGCGACTGATTCAGCTCTATGATTTACTGGCGCAAATCCAGCAAAAAGCCTTTGATGTGTTAAGTGACGATGACGCCTTGCCGCTGAACAGCCTGCTGGCCGCGATCTCACGTTTTTCACTGCAGACCAGTGCCCGTAACCAGTGGTTTGGCACCATCACCGCCCGCGATCATGATGACATTCAACAACATGTTGATGTCTTACTGGCCGATGGCAAAACACGCCTTAAAGTCGCGATTACCGCACAAAGTGGCGCACGTCTGGGACTGGATGAAGGCAAAGAAGTGTTGATTCTGCTGAAAGCGCCGTGGGTGAACATTACTCAGGATGACACTGTCGCCCAGGGTGCCGACAACCAATTGCCGGGCATTATTCGTCATATAGAGCGCGGTGCAGAACAGTGCGAAGTATTAATGGCGTTACCTGACGGGCAAACTCTGTGCGCCACGGTGCCGATAAATGAAGCAGCTTCTCTTGAACAAGGGCAGAATGCCACGGCTTACTTTAACGCCGACAGCGTGATTATCGCTACGCTTTGCTAAGCGTGTTGACAATTTGTTATGAAACACGTATCCCTGTCAGTAATCGCTGCAAAAAATGGGATATAAAATGTCATCGTTGCAAATTTTGCAAGGCACGTTTCGTCTTAGCGACACAAAAACGCTGCAATTGTCTCAGCTAACGTTAAACGCGGGTGATAGTTGGGCGTTTGTCGGTTCGAATGGAAGCGGGAAGTCGGCGCTGGCCCGCGCGCTGGCGGGGGAACTTCCGCTTTTGAAAGGTGAACGACAAAGTCAGTTTTCCCACATCACTCGTCTCTCCTTCGAGCAATTGCAAAAGCTCGTCAGCGACGAATGGCAACGGAATAACACCGATATGCTCGGCCCTGGCGAAGATGACACCGGACGCACTACGGCTGAAATCATTCAGGATGAAATTAAGGATGCACAGCGTTGTGCGCAGCTGGCGCAGCAGTTCGGTATTACCCCCCTCCTCGACCGACGCTTTAAATACCTTTCCACTGGCGAGACGCGAAAAACCCTGCTGTGTCAGGCGCTGATGTCGGAGCCAGACTTGTTGATTCTTGATGAGCCGTTCGATGGCCTTGATGTTGCCTCACGTCAGCAGCTGGCTGAGCGACTCGCCTCGTTACATCAGTCCGGTATTACCCTGGTACTGGTGCTCAATCGCTTCGATGAGATCCCGGAATTTGTCCAGTTTGCTGGCGTGCTGGCGGATTGCACGTTAGCGGAAACTGGTGCTAAAGAGGAACTACTGCAGCAGGCACTTGTCGCGCAACTGGCGCATAGCGAGCGGCTAGAAGGTGTACAACTGCCGGAGCCGGATGTACCTTCAGCACGTCACGCCTTACCCGCCAACGAACCGCGCATTGTGCTGAAAAATGGCGTGGTTTCTTATAACGATCGCCCCATTCTTAATAACCTTAGCTGGCAGGTGAATCCAGGCGAGCACTGGCAAATTGTCGGGCCAAATGGCGCGGGAAAATCGACGCTATTAAGCCTGATTACAGGCGATCATCCGCAAGGTTACAGCAACGATTTGACGCTTTTTGGACGACGTCGCGGCAGCGGCGAAACCATCTGGGACATCAAAAAGCATATCGGTTACGTCAGCAGTAGTTTGCATCTGGATTACCGCGTCAGCACTACCGTGCGCAACGTGATCCTTTCTGGCTTTTTTGATTCGATTGGCATTTATCAGGCCGTTTCAGATCGCCAGCAAAAACTGGTGCAGCAGTGGCTGGATATTCTCGGCATTGATAAACGCACGGCTGACGCGCCTTACCATAGTCTTTCCTGGGGACAGCAACGTCTGGCGCTGATCGTTCGCGCACTGGTGAAGCATCCGACTTTGCTTATTCTTGATGAACCTTTACAGGGACTTGATCCACTCAATCGCCAGCTTATCCGCCGTTTTGTTGATGTGCTGATTAGCGAAGGTGAAACGCAATTATTGTTTGTTTCACACCACGCCGAAGATGCGCCCGCCTGTATTTCCCATCGTCTTGAGTTCGTGCCGGACGGTGACCTCTATCGTTATGCGCTGACAAAAATAAACTGAGTCGGTAATGCTGACTGTACCGGAGGCGGCCTTAGCGCCCTCTCCGGCCTACAGTTCGACACATCCAGGCATGAAACCGCGACTTTTTTCAGATAAAAAGCGCAATCATTCATAAACCCTCTGTTTTATAATCCATTAATGGCGCATAAAAAACGGCTATATTCTTGTGTAAACGATTCCACTAATTTATTCCATGTCACACTTTTCGCATCTTTGTTATGCTATGGTTATTTCATACCATAAGCCTAATGGAGCGAATTATGAGAGTTCTGGTTACCGGTGGTAGCGGTTACATTGGAAGTCATACCTGTGTGCAATTACTGCAAAACGGTCATGATGTCATCATTCTTGATAACCTCTGTAACAGTAAGCGCAGCGTACTGCCTGTTATCGAGCGTTTAGGCGGCAAACATCCAACGTTTGTTGAAGGCGATATCCGTAACGAAGCGTTGATGACCGAGATCCTGCACGATCACGCTATCGACACCGTGATCCACTTCGCCGGGCTGAAAGCCGTTGGCGAATCGGTACAAAAACCGCTGGAATATTACGACAACAATGTCAACGGCACCCTGCGCCTGATTAGCGCCATGCGCGCCGCTAACGTCAAAAACTTTATCTTCAGCTCCTCCGCCACCGTTTATGGCGATCAGCCCAAAATTCCATACGTTGAAAGCTTCCCGACCGGCACGCCACAAAGTCCTTACGGCAAAAGCAAGCTGATGGTGGAACAGATCCTCACCGATCTGCAAAAAGCCCAGCCGGACTGGAGCATTGCCCTGCTGCGCTATTTCAACCCGGTTGGCGCGCATCCGTCGGGTGATATGGGCGAAGATCCGCAAGGTATTCCGAATAACCTGATGCCATACATCGCCCAGGTTGCTGTAGGCCGTCGCGACTCGCTGGCGATTTTTGGTAACGATTATCCGACCGAAGACGGTACTGGCGTGCGCGATTACATCCACGTAATGGATCTGGCGGACGGTCACGTCGTGGCGATGGAAAAACTGGCGAACAAGCCAGGCGTACACATCTACAACCTCGGCGCTGGCGTGGGCAGCAGCGTGCTGGACGTGGTTAATGCCTTCAGCAAAGCCTGCGGCAAACCGGTTAATTATCATTTTGCACCGCGTCGCGAGGGCGACCTTCCGGCCTACTGGGCGGACGCCAGCAAAGCCGACCGTGAACTGAACTGGCGCGTAACGCGCACACTCGATGAAATGGCGCAGGACACCTGGCACTGGCAGTCACGCCATCCACAGGGATATCCCGATTAAGGAACGACCATGACGCAATTTAATCCCGTTGATCATCCACATCGCCGCTACAACCCGCTCACCGGGCAATGGATTCTGGTTTCACCGCACCGCGCTAAGCGCCCCTGGCAGGGGGCGCAGGAAACGCCAGCCAAACAGGTGTTACCTGCGCACGATCCAGATTGCTTCCTCTGCGCAGGTAATGTGCGGGTGACAGGCGATAAAAACCCCGATTACACCGGGACTTACGTTTTCACTAATGACTTTGCGGCCTTGATGTCTGACACGCCAGATGCGCCAGAAAGCAACGATCCTTTGATGCGTTGTCAGAGCGCGCGCGGTACCAGCCGGGTGATCTGCTTTTCACCGGATCACAGTAAAACGCTGCCAGAACTGAGCGTTGCGGCATTGACGGAAATCGTCAAAACCTGGGAGGAGCAAACCGCAGAACTGGGGAAAACATACCCGTGGGTGCAGGTCTTTGAAAACAAAGGCGCGGCGATGGGCTGCTCTAACCCGCATCCGCACGGACAGATTTGGGCAAATAGCTTCCTGCCTAACGAAGCTGAGCGCGAAGACCGCCTGCAAAAAGAATATTTCGCCGGGCAGAAATCACCAATGCTGGTGGATTATGTTCAGCGCGAGCTGGCAGACGGTAGCCGTACCGTTGTCGAAACCGAACACTGGTTAGCCGTTGTACCTTACTGGGCTGCCTGGCCGTTCGAAACGCTACTGCTGCCCAAAGCCCACGTTTTGCGGATCACCGATTTGACCGACGCCCAGCGCAGCGATTTGGCGCTGGCGTTGAAAAAGCTGACCAGTCGTTATGACAACCTCTTCCAGTGCTCCTTCCCCTACTCTATGGGCTGGCACGGCGCGCCATTTAATGACGAAGAGAATCAACACTGGCAGCTGCACGCGCACTTTTATCCGCCTCTGTTGCGCTCCGCCACCGTACGTAAATTTATGGTTGGTTATGAAATGCTGGCAGAGACCCAGCGAGACCTGACCGCAGAACAGGCAGCAGAGCGTTTGCGCGCAGTCAGCGATATCCATTTTCGCGAATCCGGAGTGTAAGTAATGAGTCTGAAAGAAAAAACACAATCTCTGTTTGCCAATGCATTTGGCTACCCTGCCACTCATACCATTCAGGCGCCTGGCCGCGTGAATCTTATTGGCGAACACACCGACTACAACGACGGTTTCGTTCTGCCCTGCGCAATTGATTATCAAACCGTCATTAGCTGTGCGCCACGTGATGACCGTAACGTTCGCGTGATGGCAGCCGATTATGAAAATCAGCTTGACGAGTTTTCCCTTGATGCGCCCATTGTCGCTCATGAAAACTATCAATGGGCTAACTACGTCCGTGGCGTGGTGAAACATCTGCAACTGCGTAACAACAGCTTCGGCGGCGTGGACATGGTGATCAGCGGCAATGTGCCGCAGGGTGCCGGGTTAAGTTCTTCCGCTTCACTGGAAGTCGCGGTTGGAACCGTATTGCAGCAGCTTTATCATCTGCCGCTGGACGGCGCACAAATCGCACTTAACGGCCAGGAAGCAGAAAACCAGTTTGTTGGCTGTAACTGTGGGATCATGGATCAGCTAATTTCCGCGCTCGGCAAGAAAGATCATGCCTTGCTGATCGATTGCCGCTCACTGGGCGCCAAAGCGGTTTCTATGCCGAAATGTGTGGCTGTCGTCATCATCAACAGTAACTTCAAACGTACCCTGGTCGGCAGCGAATACAACACCCGTCGTGAACAGTGCGAAACCGGTGCGCGTTTCTTCCAGCAGCCGGCCCTGCGCGATGTCACCATTGAAGAGTTCAACGCTGTTGCGCATGAACTGGACCCGATCGTGGCGAAACGCGTGCGTCATATCCTGACTGAAAACGCCCGTACCGTTGAAGCAGCCAGCGCACTGGAGCAAGGCGACCTGAAACGTATGGGCGAGTTGATGGCGGAGTCTCATGCTTCTATGCGCGATGATTTCGAAATCACCGTGCCGCAAATTGACACTCTGGTAGAAATCGTCAAAGCTGTGATTGGCGACAAAGGTGGCGTACGCATGACCGGCGGCGGATTTGGCGGCTGTATCGTCGCACTGATCCCGGAAGAGCTGGTGCCTGCCGTACAGCAGGCTGTCGCTGAACAATATGAAGCAAAAACAGGTATTAAAGAGACTTTTTACGTTTGTAAACCATCACAAGGAGCAGGACAGTGCTGAACGAAACTCCCGCACTGGCACCCGATGGTCAGCCGTACCGACTGTTAACTTTGCGTAACAACGCAGGGATGGTAGTCACGCTGATGGACTGGGGTGCGACTTTACTTTCCGCCCGTATTCCGCTTTCCGATGGCAGCGTCCGCGAGGCGCTGCTCGGCTGCGCCAGCCCGGAATGCTATCAGGATCAGGCCGCGTTTCTGGGGGCCTCTATTGGTCGTTATGCAAACCGTATCGCCAATAGTCGTTATACCTTTGACGATGAAACCGTGACGCTTTCGCCAAGTCAGGGCGTTAACCAGCTGCACGGCGGCCCGGAAGGGTTCGACAAACGTCGCTGGCAGATTGTGAATCAGAACGATCGTCAGGTGCTGTTTGCCCTGAGTTCAGATGATGGCGATCAGGGCTTCCCGGGTAATCTCGGCGCGACGGTGCAATATCGTCTGACCGACGATAACCGTATCTCCATTACTTATCGCGCCACGGTTGATAAACCTTGCCCGGTGAATATGACTAATCACGTCTATTTCAACCTCGACGGCGAGCAGTCTGACGTGCGCAATCACAAGTTGCAGATTCTGGCGGACGAATATCTGCCGGTTGATGAAGGCGGCATTCCGCACGACGGTCTGAAATCTGTCGCCGGAACATCTTTTGATTTCCGCAGCGCCAAAATCATCGCCAGTGAGTTTCTTGCCGACGACGATCAGCGCAAAGTGAAAGGTTACGATCATGCGTTCTTGTTACAGGCCAAAGGCGATGGCAAGAAAGTGGCGGCGCATGTCTGGTCAGCAGATGAAAAATTGCAGCTGAAGGTCTACACCACCGCTCCGGCTCTGCAATTTTACTCCGGCAACTTCCTTGGTGGCACGCCGTCACGGGGAACTGAACCTTACGCCGACTGGCAGGGCCTGGCGCTGGAAAGCGAGTTCCTGCCGGACAGCCCAAACCACCCTGAATGGCCGCAACCGGACTGTTTCCTGCGTCCTGGCGAAGAGTATTCCAGCCTGACGGAATATCAGTTTATTGCTGAGTAATGTTAAGCCCTCGTCATGAGGGCTTTATCCTCATATTGTTCAAATCACCAGCAAACACCGACATATTTGCAACTCAATATTCACAACAACCTTACACTGCGACACTATTTTCGCTATGGTTATGCGTAAGCATTGCTGTTGCTTCGTCACGGCAATATAATGAGAATTATTATCATTAAAAGATGATTTGAGGAGTAAGTATATGGCTGTAACTAAGCTGGTTCTGGTTCGTCATGGCGAAAGTCAGTGGAACAAAGAAAACCGTTTCACCGGTTGGTACGACGTGGATCTGTCTGAGAAAGGCGTAAGCGAAGCAAAAGCAGCTGGTAAGCTGCTGAAAGAGGAAGGTTACAGCTTTGATTTTGCTTACACCTCTGTGCTGAAACGCGCTATCCATACCCTGTGGAATGTGCTGGACGAACTGGATCAGGCATGGCTGCCCGTTGAGAAATCCTGGAAACTGAACGAACGTCACTACGGTGCGTTGCAGGGTCTGAACAAAGCGGAAACTGCTGAAAAGTATGGCGACGAGCAGGTGAAACAGTGGCGTCGTGGTTTTGCGGTAACTCCGCCGGAACTGACTAAAGATGATGAGCGTTATCCGGGCCACGATCCACGTTACGCGAAGCTGAGCGAGAAAGAGCTGCCACTGACGGAAAGCCTGGCGCTGACCATTGACCGCGTGATCCCTTACTGGAATGAAACTATTCTGCCGCGAATGAAGAGCGGTGAGCGCGTGATCATCGCCGCACACGGTAACTCGTTACGTGCGCTGGTGAAATATCTCGATAATATGAGCGAAGAAGAGATTCTTGAGCTGAATATCCCGACTGGCGTGCCACTGGTTTATGAATTCGACGAGAATTTCAAACCGCTGAAACGCTATTATCTGGGTAATGCTGACGAGATCGCGGCGAAAGCAGCGGCCGTTGCTAACCAGGGTAAAGCGAAGTAAACGTCATTCGCTTAAAAATGAGAAAGCCGACTGCAAGTGAGTCGGCTTTTTTGTTGCTAACAATGGAGCACATTGCCTGATGCGACGCTGCGCGTCTTATCAGGCCTACGGTGATTCATCAGATACGCCACTGTGACGGCGCATCCGACAATTAAACTTTACCCGCGACGCGCTTTTACTGCATTCGCCAGTTGACGTAACAGAGCATCGGTATCTTCCCAGCCAATGCAGGCATCGGTGATGCTCTTGCCATAGGCCAGCGGTTCCCCACTCTCGAGGCTCTGATTGCCTTCCACCAGATGGCTTTCCACCATCACGCCAATAATGGCCTTTTCGCCACCGGCAATCTGCTGGCAAACGTCAGCACAAACATCCATCTGCTTTTTGAATTGTTTCGACGAGTTAGCATGGCTGAAATCGATCATCACCTGTGCTGGCAGGCCTGCTTTGTTCAGCCCTTCTTTCACTTCAGCAACGTGCTTCGCGCTGTAGTTAGGCTCTTTACCACCGCGCAGAATGATATGGCAATCGCCGTTACCGCTGGTATTCACAATCGCCGAATGCCCCCATTTGGTTACGGACAGGAAGCAGTGCGGCGCACCGGCGGCATTAATAGCATCGATAGCCACTTTAATCGTACCGTCGGTGCCATTTTTGAAGCCGACCGGACAAGAAAGCCCAGACGCAAGTTCGCGGTGCACCTGCGATTCCGTTGTACGTGCGCCAATTGCTCCCCAGCTCATCAGGTCCGCGAGATATTGCGGGGTGATCATATCCAGGAATTCACCCGCCGCTGGCAGACCGCTGTCGTTAATATCGAGCAGTAATTTACGGGCAATACGTAAGCCGTCGTTGATCTGGAAGCTGTTATCCATATGCGGATCGTTAATCAGCCCTTTCCAGCCCACTGTGGTACGCGGCTTTTCAAAGTAGACGCGCATCACGATTTCCAGCTCATCTTGCAGCTCTTCACGCAGCGCCAGCAAGCGAGTGGCATACTCTTTAGCCGCGACGGGATCATGAATAGAACACGGACCAATCACCACCAACAGGCGATCATCATTACCTTTCAGGATCTTATGGATCGCTTTTCGGGCATGGGCAACCGTATTCGCGGCATTTTCAGTAGCAGGGAATTTTTCCAGCAATGCGACAGGAGGAAGTAACTCTTTGATTTCTTTGATGCGTAAATCGTCGTTCTGATAATTCATGTCTGTTCCAGTGTTGCCATACTTATCTTAGTGAATGCAATACTTCCAATCTATATCTTCCGTCAGAATGTGTAAACGGGGTTTTACACTATGAACGGATTAATCCTGGAATTAGCAAGAAAAACGCCAGATTGTCGCGAAAAACGAGATCTCTCCTACAATTTCTAACTGTAACTCCTTTGTTTGTTAATTATTTCAAGATTCTCTGCTGCGTTTTATAACCTGGCTGAAATCTTAAACCATTGCCTTATATTCACCTGCAAATGCACTGTTGGAAGAGGTTATCCGACATAACGACCATAACAGGAGCATCCTATGAAAATGACAAAACTGGCCACACTATTTCTGACTGCCACTCTAAGCCTTGCCAGCGGAGCCGCACTGGCTGCCGATAGCGGAGCGCAAAGCAATAACGGCCAGGCAAACGCCGCAGCTGATGCGGGCCAGGTAGCCCCTGATGCCCGTGAAAATGTCGCGCCAAATAACGTCGACAATAACGGGGTAAATACCGGTTCTGGCGGCACAATGCTGCATCCGGATGGTTCTTCAATGAACAATGACGGCATGACCAAAGATGAAGAGCACAAGAACACCATGTGCAAAGATGGTCGCTGCCCGGATATCAATAAAAAAGTACAAACCGGTGATGGCATCAACAATGATGTCGATACCAAAACCGACGGTACCACGCAGTAACCCTGCGAAATAGCCAATAATGGGAGAGCGGAGTCTCTCCCTTTTAATTTTTCCCTTCTAAAAGCAGTATGATGTCATAAAGTTAAGTGAGAATAATTAAGGGATGACTCGTCATGGCGCACTCACACTCACACACTTCCTCACACCTGCCAGAAGATAATAATGCTCGTCGCTTGTTGTATGCTTTCGGCGTGACTGCCGGGTTTATGCTCGTAGAAGTCATTGGTGGTTTTCTTTCCGGTTCTCTGGCATTGCTGGCCGATGCGGGTCATATGTTGACCGATACTGCCGCCCTGCTTTTCGCCCTACTCGCAGTGCAATTTTCCCGTCGTCCTCCCACCATTCGCCACACTTTCGGTTGGCTAAGATTGACCACGCTCGCGGCGTTTGTGAATGCCATCGCCCTGGTGGTGATTACTATTTTGATTGTCTGGGAGGCGATAGAACGCTTCCGCACGCCGCGTCCGGTCGAGGGCGTCATGATGATGGCAATTGCCGTGGCTGGGCTACTGGCAAATATACTTTCTTTCTGGTTACTTCATCACGGCAGCGAAGAGAAAAACCTCAACGTGCGAGCAGCGGCACTGCATGTCCTCGGGGACCTTCTGGGTTCGGTTGGAGCTATTATTGCCGCGTTGATTATTATCTGGACCGGCTGGACACCTGCTGACCCCATTCTCTCAATACTGGTGTCGCTTCTGGTTCTGCGTAGCGCGTGGCGACTGTTGAAAGATAGCGTGAATGAATTACTTGAAGGTGCACCGGTATCGCTGGATATCGCCGAACTGAAGCGTCGTATGTGCCGGGAAATCCCGGAAGTCCGCAATGTGCACCATGTACATGTATGGATGGTAGGCGAGAAGCCGGTGATGACGCTGCATGTGCAGGTGATCCCGCCACACAATCACGATGCCTTGTTAGATCAGATCCAACACTACCTGATGGATCACTATCAGATTGAGCACGCCACTATTCAGATGGAATATCAACCTTGTCATGGGCCAGACTGCCACCTGAATGAAGGGGTGTCTGGCCATTCACATCATCATCATTAATGGGACAGCGCGCGTGAACCTCTTTCGCGTGCGCTGTTGATCCACATCCGGCTGCCGTTGAGGGCAATAAAGGTCAGGATGATGTACTCCAGAGACATGGCGTAAACGCCCTGAAGTGCAAAAATAACGACGCTAATCACGTTAATAATCACCCACAATAGCCAGTTTTCCACATACTTACGCGTCATCAGAATCATTGCCACGATAGATAACACCATCATGCATGAATCCCAGAACGGGAAAGCGTCCGGTTGCAGTTCAGGCATCGCAACCTGTAATCCTAATGCTTGCATGATCATGACTGCCACGCGGGTCAAAAATGCAAACACCGGATTGATAAATACCGTCATCAGACCAATCGAAACAACGCAAACCGCCAACCAGCTGAGCGCCTTCGGCAATGGCAACCAGCGAATTTTCAACTCCGCCTCGTTCTGACTGGTTTGTCGCGACCACGCATACCAACCGTAAATATTCGCGGCAAAGAAAAACACCTGTAATAGCAGGCTGGCATACAGCTGAATCTGAAAGAAAATAATGCCAAACAAGGTGACGTTGATCAGGCCAAAGAAGTAGTTGCTGATCTTCTCCAGACTGGCAAGGCCAATACACAGCAACCCGGCGATCGTGCCTACCGCTTCGATCCATGAGAGATCATAACCGCCTGCTCCTATTGGTATATGTACCAGGATATTCTGCACACTAAAAAAATCCATCTTTCCCCCAAAGCGTAACGTGACGCCTTATTATTAGTTATCCACGTAGTGTAGCCGCAAAATCCAGCATACGATTGAGCGGCACCAGCGCCTTCTCTCGCAGCTTTTCCTCAACATGAACCTCGTGATTGCTTCCTTCCTGTTCTAATGCCTCTGCGATGGCCTGAAGGCCATTCATGGCCATCCACGGACAATGCGCGCAGCTGCGGCAGGTTGCGCCCTCACCCGCGGTTGGTGCTTCCAGTAACTCTTTATCTGGCACCGCCTGCTGCATTTTGTAGAAAATACCCCGATCGGTTGCCACGATAAGTCGCTGATGTGGCAATGTTTTCGCAGCAGCGATCAGTTGACTGGTGGAACCGACCGCATCCGCCATATCTACAATAGCTTGCGGTGATTCTGGATGCACCAGTATGGCAGCATCCGGGTATTCTTCTTGCAAGCGGGTTAACGCCTGAGTCTTAAACTCATCATGCACAATGCAGGCACCCTGCCAGCATAAAATGTCTGCGCCCGTCTGTTTTTGCACGTAACGCCCCAGATGTTTGTCGGGTGCCCAGATGATTTTTTCACCCAAACTATCCAGATGATCAATAAGTTCGACGGCAATGCTTGAAGTTACCACCCAATCTGCGCGCGCTTTTACCGCAGCAGAAGTGTTGGCGTAGACGACGACAGTACGATCGGGATGGGCATCGCAAAATGCGTTAAATTCTTCAACAGGGCAGCCGAGATCCAGTGAACATTCAGCCTGAAGTGTCGGCATCAGAATTGTTTTTTCCGGACTGAGAATTTTGGCGGTTTCTCCCATAAATCTCACCCCAGCGACTAACAACGTAGAAGCGGGATGCTTTGCACCGAAGCGCGCCATTTCCAGAGAATCAGAAATACAGCCACCGGTTTCTTCTGCCAGTTGTTGAATTTCGGGATCGGTATAGTAGTGGGCAACCATCACCGCATTACGTTCTTTTAGCAGACGTTTTATCTTCTCACGGTAATACGCTTTTTCATCAATACTTAACGGCGTCGGCTTCGGGGGGAAAGGATAAATCGCCGCTTCAGGATCAAACATCACGCTCATCTTACCATCTCGTTTTACAGGCTTAACATTAAAACCGACATAAGCGTGATATTCGCTATTATCGGCATGATTTGTTTTATATGCTAAACAAGATAGTCGAATGGTGGGGAAAAGTCACTCGAAATACGTATGAGATGACGAATGCCACACTTTGCGTCTTATTCCTCCGACGTAGAGTCGTTTACGCAGCAAGCGCGGAGTATGTCATCAGGGGCAAGAATTGAAATTGAGAGATGCCTGAATAGCAAAAAAGCGCCTTTAGGGCGCTTTTTTACATTGGTGGGTCGTGCAGGATGACTCACTTCGCTCGCCCTTCGGGCCGTCGCCGCAAGCGGCTCCGTTGTTTCGCTGCGCTCTACTCGAACCTGCAGCAGGTTCGAATCTTTGAATATCGCAGATAGCAAAAAAGCGCCTTTAGGGCGCTTTTTTACATTGGTGGGTCGTGCAG
>NZ_JABWMS020000004.1:0-202330 GCF_013369155.2 Escherichia sp. 94.0001
CCCCCTCCATCAGGCAGTTTCCCAGACATTACTCACCCGTCCGCCACTCGTCAGCAAATCAGCAAGCTGATTCCTGTTACCGTTCGACTTGCATGTGTTAGGCCTGCCGCCAGCGTTCAATCTGAGCCATGATCAAACTCTTCAATTTAAAAGTTTGATGCTCAAAGAATTAAACTTCGTAATGAATTACGTGTTCACTCTTGAGACTTGGTATTCATTTTTCGTCTTGCGACGTTAAGAATCCGTATCTTCGAGTGCCCACACAGATTGTCTGATAAATTGTTAAAGAGCAGTTGCGACGCGGCTTTCAGCTCACTGTCGCGAGGTGGCGTATATTACGCTTTCCTCTTTCAGAGTCAACCCTGAATTTCAGGATTTTTCTCTTCAACCGAACCGGCTGTTTGTGTGAAGTGATTCACATCCGCCGTGTCGATGGAGGCGCATTATAGGGAGTCGTTTCAGGAAGACAAGCGGAAAAATGCATTTTTATTTCAACCGCTCATCTTTTAATCATTACACCGGTTTTTGCTGCTTTTTTATCGCTTGCGGCAGGTCTGCCAGGCTATTTAACACCCAATCCGCCGCGTTTTCTGCTTCAGGCGTAATAGGTTTTCCCGTACGCACCAGCACTTTTGTTCCCACGTTCGCCGCAGCCGCAGCCTGCATATCTTCTAATTTATCGCCCACCATATAAGAAGCAGCCATATCAATATGTAAATAATCGCGTGCTGACAAAAGCATCCCCGGATGTGGTTTGCGGCAATCGCAGACCTGGCGAAACTCTTCAACACTACCCTGCGGATGATGCGGGCAATAATAGATACCATCCAGATCGACATCGCGGTCCGCCAGCGACCAGTCCATCCACTCGGTCAGCGTTTCAAACTGTGCTTCAGTAAATTTACCGCGAGCAATGCCAGACTGGTTGGTTACTACCACCAACGCAAAGCCCATTTTTTTTAGCTCGCGCATGGCGTCAATAACACCGTCGATAAATTCAAAATTGTCGATCTCATGGACATAACCGTGATCGACATTAATGGTGCCATCACGGTCAAGAAAAATTGCGGGTACGCTCTTCGCCACCTTTTATAGCTCCTTAATAAGGCATGTGACGCTAGTATCGCATGTTTCGACCTGCAAGAAAGTGCTCTTCGCATAAACCTGATTGATTTAGACGTCTGGATGCCTTAACATCCATTTCATTGACGGCTTTGACCGTTTCAGGCATTCGAAATGCCACGACTAACTTAATGACGATAATAAATAATCAATGATAAAACTTTCGAATATCACCAAAGTGTTCCACCAGGGCACCCGCACCATCCAGGCGTTGAACAACGTCAGCCTGCATGTGCCAGCTGGACAAATTTATGGCGTTATCGGTGCCTCAGGCGCGGGTAAAAGTACGCTTATCCGTTGTGTAAACCTGCTGGAGCGCCCAACCGAGGGTAGCGTGCTGGTCGATGGTCAGGAACTGACCACGCTGTCAGAATCCGAGTTGACCAAAGCTCGCCGCCAGATTGGTATGATTTTCCAGCATTTTAACCTGCTCTCTTCGCGCACTGTTTTTGGCAACGTGGCACTGCCGCTGGAGCTGGACAACACGCCGAAAGACGAGATTAAACGTCGCGTGACAGAATTACTGTCATTGGTTGGTCTTGGCGATAAGCATGATAGTTACCCGTCTAACCTTTCCGGTGGGCAGAAACAACGTGTGGCGATTGCCCGTGCGTTAGCCAGCAATCCCAAAGTATTGCTGTGTGATGAGGCCACCAGCGCGCTGGACCCGGCAACAACACGTTCTATTCTCGAACTGCTGAAAGACATCAATCGTCGTCTGGGTTTGACGATTCTGTTGATCACCCACGAAATGGACGTTGTGAAGCGCATTTGTGATTGCGTGGCGGTGATCAGTAATGGCGAGTTGATCGAGCAGGACACGGTAAGTGAAGTGTTCTCGCATCCGAAAACGCCGCTAGCGCAGAAGTTTATTCAGTCGACCCTGCATCTGGATATCCCGGAAGATTATCAGGAACGTCTGCAAGCGGAACCATTCGCTGACTGCGTGCCGATGCTGCGTCTGGAGTTTACCGGTCAATCGGTCGATGCCCCGCTGCTTTCTGAAACCGCGCGTCGTTTCAACGTCAACAACAACATTATTAGCGCGCAGATGGATTACGCCGGTGGCGTTAAGTTCGGCATCATGCTGACTGAAATGCACGGCACACAACAAGATACGCAAGCCGCCATTGCCTGGCTGCAGGAACACCATGTAAAAGTAGAGGTACTGGGTTATGTCTGAGCCGATGATGTGGCTGCTGGTTCGTGGCGTATGGGAAACGCTGGCAATGACCTTCGTATCCGGTTTTTTTGGCTTTGTGATTGGTCTGCCGGTTGGCGTTCTGCTTTATGTCACGCGTCCGGGGCAAATTATTGCTAACGCGAAGCTGTATCGTACCGTTTCTGCGATTGTGAACATTTTCCGATCCATCCCGTTCATTATCTTGCTGGTATGGATGATTCCGTTTACTCGCGTTATTGTCGGTACATCGATTGGTTTGCAAGCAGCGATTGTTCCGCTGACAGTTGGTGCAGCACCGTTTATTGCCCGTATGGTCGAGAACGCTCTGCTGGAGATCCCAACCGGGTTAATTGAAGCTTCCCGCGCAATGGGTGCTACGCCGATGCAGATCGTGCGCAAAGTGCTGTTACCGGAGGCGTTGCCAGGTCTGGTGAATGCGGCAACTATCACCCTGATTACCCTGGTTGGTTATTCCGCAATGGGTGGCGCAGTCGGTGCCGGTGGTTTAGGTCAGATTGGCTATCAGTATGGCTACATCGGCTACAACGCGACGGTGATGAATACGGTACTGGTATTGCTGGTCATTCTGGTTTATTTAATTCAGTTCGCAGGCGACCGCATCGTCCGGGCTGTCACTCGCAAGTAACGTTCAACACAACATAAATAATTGAAGAAGGAATAAGGTATGGCGTTCAAATTCAAAACCTTTGCGGCAGTGGGAGCCCTGATTGGATCACTGGCACTGGTAGGCTGCGGTCAGGATGAAAAAGATCCAAACCACATTAAAGTCGGCGTGATTGTTGGTGCCGAACAGCAGGTTGCAGAAGTCGCGCAGAAAGTCGCGAAAGACAAATATGGCCTGGACGTTGAGCTGGTCACCTTCAACGACTATGTTCTGCCAAACGAAGCATTGAGCAAAGGCGATATCGACGCCAACGCCTTCCAGCATAAACCGTACCTTGATCAGCAACTGAAAGATCGTGGCTACAAACTGGTCGCAGTAGGCAACACGTTTGTGTATCCGATTGCCGGTTACTCCAAGAAAATCAAATCGCTGGATGAACTGCAAGATGGTTCGCAGGTTGCCGTGCCAAACGACCCGACTAACCTTGGTCGTTCACTGCTGCTGCTGCAAAAAGTGGGCTTGATCAAACTGAAAGATGGCGTTGGCCTGTTGCCAACAGTTCTTGATGTTGTTGAGAACCCAAAAAACCTGAAAATTGTTGAGCTGGAAGCACCGCAGCTGCCGCGCTCTCTGGACGATGCGCAAATCGCTCTGGCGGTTATCAACACCACCTATGCCAGCCAGATTGGCCTGACTCCGGCGAAAGACGGTATCTTTGTCGAAGATAAAGAGTCTCCGTACGTAAACCTGATCGTGACCCGTGAAGATAACAAAGACGCTGAGAACGTGAAGAAATTCGTCCAGGCTTATCAGTCTGACGAAGTTTACGAAGCAGCAAACAAAGTGTTTAACGGTGGCGCTGTTAAAGGCTGGTAATTTTTAGGCTGTTTCCACAATTTGTAATATCATTCAGGACGGGCGCTTGCCCGTCTTGTCATTTTTACAAGCTCCTGATTCAATATTGACGTTTTGATCATACATTGAGGAAATACTATGCGTGCTTTACCGATCTGTTTAGTAGCACTCATGCTAAGCGGCTGTTCCATGTTAAGCAGATCCCCTGTCGAACCCGTTCAAAGCACTGCACCCCAGCCGAAAGCGGAGCCTGCAAAACCGAAAGCGCCGCGCGCCACGCCGGTCCGAATTTATACCAATGCAGAAGAATTAGTCGGCAAACCGTTCCGCGATCTCGGTGAAGTCAGTGGCGATTCTTGCCAGGCCTCCAATCAGGACTCTCCGCCGAGCATTCCAACCGCACGTAAGCGGATGCAAATCAACGCCTCGAAAATGAAGGCCAATGCGGTATTACTGCATAGCTGCGAAGTCACCAGCGGTACGCCAGGCTGCTATCGTCAGGCTGTATGTATCGGTTCTGCGCTTAACATTACGGCGAAATGAGCAGTTTCCAGTTCGAGCAAATAGGCGTTATTCGCTCGCCCTATAAAGAAAAATTCGCCGTTCCGCGCCAGCCAGGTCTGGTAAAAAGCGCCAACGGTGAACTGCATCTCATTGCTCCCTACAACCAGGCCGACGCCGTTCGCGGCCTGGAAGCGTTTAGCCATTTATGGATCCTTTTTGTCTTTCATCAAACAATGGAAGGCGGCTGGCGTCCGACTGTGCGTCCACCGCGCCTCGGCGGTAACGCCAGAATGGGTGTTTTCGCCACACGCTCTACTTTCCGTCCTAATCCGATTGGTATGTCGCTGGTAGAACTGAAAGAGGTTGTTTGCCATAAAGATAGCGTGATTCTGAAGCTTGGCAGTCTGGATCTGGTCGATGGGACGCCAGTGGTGGATATCAAACCGTATCTCCCCTTTGCCGAATCGCTTCCCGATGCCAGCGCCAGCTATGCGCAAAGTGCACCAGCGGCAGAGATGGCGGTGAGTTTTACCACAGAGGTCGAAAAGCAACTTTTGACACTGGAGAAGCGTTATCCGCAGTTAACGCTGTTTATCCGCGAAGTACTGGCGCAGGACCCGCGCCCAGCCTATCGTAAAGGTGAGGAAACGGGCAAAACCTATGCCGTCTGGCTGCATGATTTTAACGTTCGCTGGCGCGTTACCGACACAGGTTTTGAAGTCTTTGCGCTGGAACCGCGTTAAATTCACGCCCTTCTCTTTTGACATTTCTTTTGCACTGGTAAACTAAATCACTTTTTTTGTCCCAGGCTCGCCTTGAGCCTGTTCTACCTTCCAACTGGAACCGTAACAACATGCGTACTAGCCAATACCTGCTCTCCACTCTCAAGGAGACACCTGCCGACGCCGAGGTGATCAGCCATCAGCTGATGTTACGCGCCGGGATGATCCGCAAGCTGGCCTCCGGGTTATACACCTGGCTGCCGACCGGCGTGCGCGTTCTGAAAAAAGTCGAAAACATCGTGCGTGAAGAGATGAACAACGCCGGTGCGATCGAGGTGTTAATGCCGGTGGTTCAGCCATCTGAACTGTGGCAAGAGAGTGGTCGTTGGGAACAGTATGGCCCGGAATTGCTGCGTATTGCTGACCGTGGTGACCGTCCGTTCGTACTCGGCCCAACTCATGAAGAAGTGATTACAGACCTGATTCGTAACGAGCTGAGCTCTTACAAACAGCTGCCGCTGAACTTCTATCAGATCCAGACCAAGTTCCGTGATGAAGTGCGCCCGCGTTTCGGCGTCATGCGTTCCCGCGAATTCCTGATGAAAGATGCTTACTCTTTCCATACCTCTCAGGAATCCCTGCAGGAAACCTACGATGCAATGTATGCGGCCTACAGCAAAATCTTCAGCCGCATGGGGCTGGATTTCCGCGCCGTACAGGCCGATACCGGTTCTATCGGCGGCAGCGCCTCTCACGAATTCCAGGTGCTGGCGCAGAGCGGTGAAGACGATGTGGTCTTCTCCGACACCTCTGACTATGCAGCGAACATTGAGCTGGCAGAAGCTATCGCGCCGAAAGAACCGCGCGCTGCTGCTACCCAGGAAATGACGCTGGTTGATACGCCGAACGCGAAAACCATCGCTGAACTGGTAGAACAATTCAATCTGCCGATTGAAAAAACGGTTAAGACTCTGCTGGTTAAAGCCGTTGAAGGCAGTAGCTTCCCGCTGGTTGCGCTGCTGGTTCGCGGTGACCACGAGCTGAACGAAGTTAAAGCTGAGAAACTGCCGCAGGTTGCAAGCCCGCTGACTTTCGCGACTGAAGAAGAAATTCGTGCCGTGGTTAAAGCCGGTCCGGGTTCACTGGGGCCGGTAAACATGCCGATTCCGGTAGTAATTGACCGTACTGTTGCGGCGATGAGTGATTTTGCTGCTGGTGCTAACATCGATGGCAAACACTACTTCGGTATCAACTGGGATCGCGATGTCGCAACCCCGGAAGTTGCGGATATCCGTAACGTAGTGGCTGGCGATCCAAGCCCGGATGGACAGGGTACGCTGCTGATCAAACGTGGTATCGAAGTCGGTCACATCTTCCAGCTGGGTACTAAGTACTCCGAAGCACTTAAAGCCTCCGTTCAGGGTGAAGATGGCCGTAATCAGATCCTGACTATGGGTTGCTACGGTATCGGCGTAACGCGCGTAGTAGCTGCGGCAATTGAGCAGAACTACGACGAACGCGGCATCGTATGGCCTGACGCTATCGCACCTTTCCAGGTGGCGATTCTGCCGATGAACATGCACAAATCCTTCCGCGTACAGGAGTTGGCTGAGAAACTGTATAGCGAACTGCGCGCACAGGGTATCGAAGTGCTGCTGGATGACCGCAAAGAACGTCCGGGCGTGATGTTTGCTGATATGGAACTGATCGGTATTCCGCACACTATCGTGTTGGGCGACCGTAACCTCGACAACGACGATATCGAATACAAATACCGTCGTAACGGTGAGAAACAGTTAATTAAGACCGGTGACATCGTCGATTATCTGGTGAAACAGATTAAAGGCTGATGCCAGAAAGGGTCCTGAATTTCAGGGCCCTTTTTTACATGGATTGTATAAAATGGATAAACAAAAGGCGCACTGCTGCCTGCTTCTCTCCTGCTTTCTTTCACTTTCGGCCTGTACCGTTGACATCAGCCAGCCAGACTCATCAGCCACAGCGGTAGATGCCGAGGCAAAAACATGGGCAGTCAAATTCCAGCATCAAAGCTCTTTCACCGAACAATCAATAAAAGAAATAACAGAACCTGATCTCAAACCCGGCGATTTACTGTTCTCCTCAAGCCTTGGGGTAACCTCATTTGGTATCCGCGTCTTCAGCACTTCCTCTGTGAGCCACGTTGCAATCTTTTTGGGAGATAATAACGTTGCAGAAGCGACAGGAGATGGCGTCCAGATTGTTTCCCTTAAAAAAGCGATGAAGCATAGTGATAAGCTTTTCGTCTTACGAGTCCCGGACCTTACCCCGCAACAAGCCACAGAAATTACCGCGTTTGCCAATAAAATCAAAGATAGCGATTATAACTATCGCGGCATTGTCGAATTTATTCCATTTATGGTGACTCGCCAGATGTGCTCACTGAATCCGTTCTCCGAGGATTTTCGCCAACAGTGCGTCAGCGGCCTGGCGAAAGCGCAGTTAAGCAGTGTGAGCGAAGGAGACAAACAGTCGTGGTTTTGTTCGGAATTTGTCACTGATGCATTTGCCAAAGCCGGACATCCGCTTACGCTGGCACAGTCTGGCTGGATTAGCCCTGCCGATCTGATGCATATGCGTACTGGCGATGTCTCTGCGTTTAAGCCAGAAACGCAGTTAGAGTATGTCGGGCACTTGAAGCCAGGGATTTATATTAAAGCGAGTCGCTTTGTTGGTCTGACTCGGTGATAAAAGCCGGAGAATGCTCCGGCATTCAATTACTGCCCCAAACTACTGCAATCCTGGTTTGGGTAAAATTTACCTGCCGTATCGGGCGCTAATACTTTGGTTGGCGCACCGTTATCCGGATTAGTCTCAAGCGTAAAGTGACCTTCTACTGACAGTAACACCGGTTTTTCACTGTTACCGCGCGCAGCCAGGTAGCTACGCTCCAGCTCTGCATTATTCGCTACCATGAAACGTTTTCCGGTCGCACAATCAGTAAAGGTTGCCGCATCAGCCATATAAAAATACATGCCGCGTAGAGTCATCGGCGTCACTGGCAGGCTGGACTTTGCCGGTTCCAGTGTATAGTTGAACTGCGATTCGATCGGATTGCCTTCACGATCGAGCATCTCCAACGCATCTCCTTTCGCCCGATAATATGACTTTTCACCTTTACTGTCGGTTAATACCAGTTTGTCAGCGGTTCGCGCCCATGTACCGTAGGAGGCGAAAGAGGAAGGCTCTTCACGCGCGCCCAGATAACGTTCATTCATCACCCATGTTCCGTCTTTTTCGAGGAACAGTGAGGTTTCGATACCTTCGCAATCAGCACACGGCAGTACGCCGCGCCAGCTTTGTGGCATCGGCTTCAGTTCAGCGGCCTGCGCCGGAGAAAGCGTATCGACTTCGGCTCGATTATTACATCCCATCAGAGTAAAGAGGCTGATTACAGCCATCGCTGTCACTATCGCTTTTTTCACCATCCATTCCTTCTTTTTATTCCCGACCGCCGCGCACTTTGCCGCGCAACGCCTTCACGCTTGATTTTTGTGCTTTCGATACCAGCCTGCGCTCTTTTGATGCGCGGGTAGGTCGTGTCGGTCGTCGGGCTTTTTGTTCTGTTGTTAATTCTTTAATCACTGCCACCAGCCGAGCCAGCGCCGCTTCGCGGTTCAGTTCCTGGCTGCGATATTCCTGTGCCTTGATGACAATTACTCCATCACTGCTGATCAAATGATGGCTGGCGGCTAGCAGACGCTCTTTGTAATACTCTGGCAGGCTGGACGCTCGAATGTCAAAACGCAGATGAATAGCCGTTGAGGTCTTATTAACATGCTGTCCGCCCGCGCCCTGTGCACGAATAGCAGTGATCTCAAACTCGCCATCGGGGATAGCAACATGTCGGGAAATCACAATCATGAAGGTTGTTGCCAGACGGTTAAGTTCACTTCCAGATTATTCTTGTCATCCGATAACCAGATCACGCCATCCTGAATCGTTGCCTGCAGCGTCATGGTACGATCGGCAAAGGCGCTCACTTTTGCCAGTTGCTCGTCGTCCAGATACCAGACGGAAAGATTGGCAAACTGCGCACATTTACTCTGATTTTGCTGCCACCAGATTTGCGCCGCCCGACTATTATAGGCAAACAGCGCCACTTCTGCGGCCTGGGTGCAGGCTTTCTTAATCCGCCGCTCATCCGGCAATCCCAGTTCAATCCACAAATCAATGCCCAGATGATCATTACGCAGCCACGCTTCCGGCTCATCATCGGCACACAAACCTCGGGTAAATTGCAGACGTTCATCAGCATATTTCAGCCACGCCAGCAGGCGCAGCATCATGCGCTCCTGGGTTTCTGAAGGGTGGCGCGCCAGCGTCAGAGAGGCATCGAGAAACTGGTTGCGGTCGAGATCGGCCACATTAACCGTCGCTTTATAAATTGTCGCTTTAAGCGCCATAAGAAAACTCCTTTCGAATCAGGAGGCCATTGTAACGGAATACGTGCAGTTGCGACGCTGATATTGCAGAAATGAGTGTGGTATAGTCACCTTGCGAAACAGAGTTTATCTTCGTAGGCTTAGACTTGCATCCACGGTTAAGTCAGAGTGCTGACAGGAGGGCATGTGGAAAAATATTGTGAGTTAATACGCAAGCGGTACGCGGAAATCGCCAGCGGAGACTTAGGATACGTTCCGGACGCGCTGGGCTGCGTTTTGAAAGTGCTGAATGAAATGGCTGCCGACGATGCCCTTTCTGAGGCTGTCAGGGAAAAAGCAGCATACGCTGCGGCAAACTTACTGGTGAGCGATTATGTCAATGAATGATACGTATCAACCAATCAATTGTGATGATTACGATAATCTTGAGCTCGCCTGCCAGCATCATTTAATGCTGACACTTGAGCTGAAAGATGGCGAAAAATTGCAGGCGAAGGCCAGCGATTTAGTCTCCCGCAAAAATGTGGAATATCTGGTCGTCGAAGCTGCTGGCGAAACCCGCGAGCTACGTCTGGATAAAATTACCAGCTTTAGCCACCCGGAAATCGGTACGGTGGTGGTGAGCGAGTCCTGATTGACTTTCGCCGGATGCGACGTTTGATGCGTCTTATCCGGCTTTCACTTAACTAAGCGTTTCGCCGCCAGACAAAACTTACGCCATTCTCACCTTCAGCCACACCTTCTTGCGTCACAAATACCTCTGCCGCTGCAATCAGCGTTTCGCCATAAAACAGCAGTGGCGTGGTGTCACGCAACCACGGCGGTACGCCCAGTTCCTGCCAGATTTTCTTTAACTTACGCCCACCATTGCGCCCGACAATATGCAGCAATCCTGGCGCTTTGAAACGCACGCTGACCGCTTCGTCTGCACGCGGAGGGCGAATATCGCCTCCCGCAGTAAGTTGTACACTTCCCAGCGCCGCCGGTAATTCCAGCGGTTGTAGCCACGTCTGCCACGGCACAATGGTTTCGCTTTGCCCAGTGACGGATTTAATCCACCACAGTTGCGACTGATAGCGGCGGATTTCAAACGCACCCAAACGTAAACAGGGGGAAGCATCTTCTCGCGCCAGCGCCACTTCCTGCCAGATCCTCACCAACGCGTCGCGGGAAGGCATCGGTGCATTCTGCCCTGCCAGCCAGCGGCGGATAATCGCCGCGCGACGGGCATCACTCATCGCCAGCATTGGCGCAATCTGCAGCGTCCCCTGCGGCGTTTGACAGTGTGCTAAATCATCTGCCAGCAGTTCATCCAGCAGGCTCTCTTGCTCAGCACAAAGTGCAGCGCTGCGGGCCGTTGCTTCGGCAAAATGCGGCCAACGCTGCTGCAATAACGGCACTACGCGCAGGCGCAGGAAGTTACGATCGTATGAGTCGTCCTGATTACTTTCGTCTTCAATCCAACGTAAACCATGCGCCAACGCCCACTGCTCCAGTTCTCCCCGTGTGCGGGCGAGCAACGGGCGGATCAGCCGCGTTCCGGCAAACTCCGAGACTTCCGCCATAGCCGAAAGCCCTGCAGGGCCGCTACCACGTTTTAACGCCAGCAGAAACGTTTCACATTGATCGTCGAGATGTTGCGCTGTAACCAGCACTTCACCAGGTAACAGGGTACGAGCAAATGCCTGATAACGTGCCTGCCGCGCCTGAGCCTCAATACCTAGCCCCTCTTGCGCAAGTTGCACACGCTCAACCACCAGCGGCACCTGCCACTGCTGGCAGATATTTTCACAATGTTTCACCCAAGCATCAGCGTTGGCACTTAAACCGTGATGCACATGAATAGCGCGCAGGGTGACGCCCGGATTTTCCGTCCGCCACTGCACCAACTGATGCAGCAGAACGGTGGAGTCAAGCCCGCCGCTAAAGGCCACCAGAATCTGGCGTGAGATGAGAAGTTGTCTATTGAGCGTGAGTGTCATGATGGTGCGATTTTACAGTAGCAATGCCCGGCACGTTACCGGGCAAATGTGGCGATGACAAGCCTTACTGCTCATACAGTTCCAGCGGCAGCCCGTCAGGATCGTTAAAGAACGTGAAGCGTTTTTGCGTATACGGGTCGACACGTATGGCTTCACATTTCACGTTATGGCTTTCAAGATGCGCCACTGCCGCATCGATATCATCAACGCTAAAAGCCAGATGACGCAGGCCGCAAGCTTCCGGTCGGCTGGGGCGCTCCGGCGGGAACGGAAATGAGAAAAGCTCAATCACATATTGCCCATTAAGCGCCAAATCCCCTTTCCACGAATCGCGCGCTTCGCGATAGACTTCGCTTTGCAGCGTGAAACCGAGAATATCGCAGTAGAAAGCTTTGCTCACCGCATAATCCGTCGCAATAATCGCAATATGATGAACTTGTTTTAAACCCAGCATAACGTCTCCTTTATTTGTTAACAGCACGTTACTCGCCCGGAAGCCGCTCTGGCAAGTTATCCCGCCATTTTTAGGACTCGTACGCGGTAAACGCCATCTTCGTCCTGTTTCGCGCCGTGAATATCCGTTTCAAAGCCGGGGTAGCGCTGGCCCACTGAACAGAGCATCAGCAGAAAATCGAGTACCGTGCGGCTCTCCTCGGTCAGCATTTCTCCAGGCATCAGTAGCGGTACGCCAGGCGGATAAGGCAGGATCATATTTGCCGATACCCTACCGACCAGTTGTTCCAGCGCAATGGTTTCTACTTCGCCTTTAACCTGTCGTTGCCATGCCTGATGTGGCGTCATGATCATCTCCGGCAAAGTATCAAATGCCCGCAACATCAAACCGGGAAGATCGTGTTTACGAATCAGCTTATGGATGCCTTGCGCCAGATCCTGAATACGCATATTGCGATAAAAATCGGGATCTTCTGCATAGAGATCGGGCAGCATATTTTTGATCCGCAGGTTGAGATCGTAAGAGCGCTTAAATTCCGTCAACCCACGCAATAATCCCATTGCTTTGGTTTTATCGATACCAATACTAAAGAGAAACAGCAGGTTATAAGGGCCGGTTTTCTCTACTACGATCCCACGTTCGTCGAGGAATTTTGCCACCAGCGCCGCCGGGATCCCCTCATCGCTCATATTGCCCTGCTCGTCCATCCCCGGTGTCAAAATAGTGACTTTAACCGGATCGAGAAACATATGATCGGCATCCGCATCGTTAAAGCCGTGCCACTGTTCGCCAGGCGCAACGGGCCAGCATTCGGCTTCATCCACCTGCGGCGGTTGCCAGATATCGAAAAACCAGCTGTCAGACTCTTCCCGCAGCCGCTGGACCTCTTTGCGAAAATGCAGCGCTCGTTCTACTGAACGGTTAATCAGCCGTTTGCCCGGATTACCACGCAGCATCGCCGCCGCTGTCTCAACCGAAGCAACAATGGGATAACTGGGCGAAGTGGTGGTATGCATCATAAAGGCTTCATTAAACGCCTCTTCGTCGTACTCACCTTTAATGTGGATCAGTGATGCCTGCGACAACGCCGCCAGCATTTTGTGGGTCGATTGCGTTTCGAAGAAAACTTTTCCTGCCACCCGATCGCCACTCATACCACTTTTGCCCTGATAGATCGGATGAAAATGAGTATACGGGACCCAGGCGGAATCGAAGTGGATCGAGGGGACATCCAGCGTCTGTTTGATCCAGTCGGTGTTGTAGAGCAAGCCATCATAGGTTGAGTTGGTGATCACCGCATGAACCGGCCATTGTGCCTGCGTGGTAGCAGCGACTTTCTCTTCGATACTGTCGCGGGTAAATTCTCGTCGCGGGATCCCACCCAGAATCCCCAACGCATTACGCGTCGGTTTCAGCCAGACCGGCACTACATCGTTCATCATCAACAGATGCGCCAGTGATTTATGGCAGTTGCGGTCAATTAACAGCGTACTGCCGGATGGCGCGGCGTACATACCCACAATTTTGTTCGACGTCGATGTTCCGTTGGTGACGATATAACTCTGTTCCGCGCCGAAAGTCCGTGCGATGTACTCTTCCGCTTCCAGATGTGGCCCGGTGTGGTCGAGCAACGAACCTAGCTCGGTTACCGAAATAGAGACGTCCGCCTTGAGGGTATTCCCGCCGAAAAAATCATAAAACAGACAGCCTACCGGGCTTTTCTGATACGCGGTGCCACCCATATGCCCCGGCGTACAAAAGGTGTACTTCCGCTCTTTGACATAAGTAAACAAGGCTTTAGTGAATGGCGGGGTAATGTTATCGAGATATTCGTTGGTGTACTGACGCATACGAATGGCGATATCTTCTGCCTGCCCCAGCGCATATTCAAAGAACCAGAGCGCCATCCGCATATCCTGCACGCTGACATCCATCGTCGAGTGAGTATTGATGAAGGCATAAAGCGGGAGATATTCATTAAGTTGATTGATATCGCTACATAAATCGAGACTGTATTCATCCCAGTCAAAAATCACGCCGCATATTCGTGGGTTGTGTTCGATAAATTTCAGCAAATCAACGCTGTTTTGTGGCCAGATAATCTGAAAACCTTGCGCCACCAGCGCCGACTCCAGTTCTTTGATGGGCTCATCTTTATAAAAGACGCCATGCGGTCCCATAATGGCAATGATATTCATGTGTTCCTCCTGGAAAATCCTTCCTTAATCATAGCCTGCTCAAACCGTGGCGATAAAAAAGGGCCACCGAAGTGACCCTTTTCAGAACATTTGCTGATTACGCGTAGCCGTAGCTCATCAGACGCTGATAACGACGATTTTTTAAATCTTCAGTGCTTAACACGTCGAGATCGGCCAGATCCGCCAGCAGTTGCGCTTTCAGAGACGCCGCCATCGCTTCCGGGTTACGGTGAGCGCCGCCCAGCGGTTCCGGGATGATGGAGTCAATCAGTTTCAGTTCTTTCAAACGCGGAGCGATGATCCCCATCGCTTCAGCCGCCAGCGGTGCTTTGTCGGCGCTCTTCCACAGAATGGACGCGCAACCTTCCGGCGAAATAACGGAATAGGTGCTGTATTGCAGCATATTCACTTTATCGCCCACGCCAATCGCCAGTGCGCCGCCAGAACCACCTTCACCGATAACGGTGCAGATAGTCGGTACGCTAAGGCGAGACATTTCACGCAGGTTGCGTGCAATGGCTTCAGACTGACCGCGTTCTTCTGCGCCCACGCCAGGATAAGCCCCCGGGGTGTCGATAAAGGTGATGATGGGCATCTTAAAGCGTTCAGCCATTTGCATCAGACGCAGTGCTTTGCGGTAACCTTCTGGCGCTGGCATACCAAAGTTACGGCGAATTTTTTCTTTGGTTTCACGACCTTTTTGATGACCAATGATCATCACCGGACGACCATCGAGACGGGCGATACCCCCGACGATAGCTTTATCGTCTGCATACGCGCGGTCGCCAGCCAGTTCGTCAAATTCATCAAAGGCCAGGCGAACGTAATCCAGGGTATAAGGACGCTGTGGATGGCGTGCCAGTTGCGCAATCTGCCATGCACCGAGATCGGCGAAGATTTTACGCGTCAGTTCTACGCTTTTTTCACGCAGACGATGCACTTCTTCATCGATATTAATATCCAGTTTCTCATCCTGGCGGCTAACCGCAGTCAGAGAATCGATTTTCGCTTCCAGCTCTGCAATCGGCTGTTCAAAATCAAGGAAATTCAGACTCATAGTATTCCTGTATTAGTCAAACTCCAGTTCCACCTGCTCCGAACCAATGAGGCCACGGAGATCGTTTAATAAACGATCGCTCGGAGAGACACGCCACGTCGCGCCAAAACGCAACCGCGCGCGTGCATCCGCCCTCTGATAGTAGAGATGTACTGGAATTGTCCCAGAGCGGTGGGGTTCCAGAGACTGACGGAGTCGGTTTAAAAGCTGGTCATCAATTTGCCTGTCCGTCAGCGAGATAGCAAGCCCGCGAGCATATTTTTCCCGGGCTTCGTCAATATCCATCACTTCGCGAGCGGTCATTTTAAGCCCACCGCTGAAGTCATCAAAGCTGACCTGTCCGCTGACGATAAGTATGCGGTCTTTTTCCAGCAATTGCTGGTATTTATCCAGGGCGTCAGTAAACAACATCACTTCCAGCCGCCCGGAACGGTCATCCAGCGTGCAGATACCGATACGATTGCCGCGCTTGGTGACCATAACCCGCGCAGCAACAACGAGCCCCGCAGCCGTGGTGACTTTACCACGTTCTGTCGGGTGCATGTCTTTCAGCCTTACGCCTCCGACATAACGCTCAATCTCTTTTAAATACTGGTTGATAGGGTGTCCCGTCAGGTACAGACCTAACGTTTCACGTTCCCCATCTAACACCACCTGCTCCGGCCACGGTTGGCAACTGGCGTAGGATTGTTCAATTTGTTCCGGCTCTTCTGCCAGCACGCCGAACATATCAGCCTGACCGATGGCTTCTGCTTTCGCGTGTTGATCAGCCGCCTTTAACGCATCGCCCAGCGAGTTCATCAGCGCCGCGCGGTGTGGCCCAAGACGGTCAAACGCCCCGGACATGATCAGTTTTTCCAGCACTCGCCGGTTTAACTTTTTGGTGTCTGTACGGGCGCAGAGATCAAACAGTTCACGGAAATAGCCGCCTTTATTACGGGCTTCGATGATCGCCTCAATCGGACCTTCACCTACCCCTTTGATCGCGCCAATACCATACACGATTTCGCCGTCGTCGTTGACGTGGAAATGGTAAAGACCGGAGTTTATATCTGGTGGCAGGATTTTCAGCCCCATCCGCCAGCACTCATCCACCAGGCCCACCACCTTCTCGGTGTTGTCCATATCGGCGGTCATTACTGCCGCCATAAACTCCGCCGGATAGTGCGCTTTCAGCCATAACGTTTGATATGACACCAAAGCATAGGCCGCGGAGTGCGATTTGTTAAACCCGTACCCAGCGAATTTCTCCACCAGGTCGAAGATTTTCATCGCCAGTTCGGCGTTGATCCCGTTCTTTTCTGCGCCTTCAGCAAATACAGAACGCTGCTTGGCCATCTCTTCCGGCTTTTTCTTACCCATCGCACGACGCAGCATATCCGCGCCACCGAGGGTATAACCAGAAAGCACCTGGGCAATCTGCATGACCTGTTCCTGATACAGGATGATGCCGTAGGTTGGCTCCAGTACCGGTTTCAGGCTTTCATGCTGCCACTGCACATCCGGATAGGAGATCTCTTCGCGACCATGTTTACGGTCGATAAAGTTATCCACCATCCCTGATTGCAACGGGCCGGGGCGGAACAGTGCCACCAGTGCGATCATATCTTCGAAGCAGTCAGGTTGCAGACGCTTGATCAGGTCCTTCATGCCGCGCGATTCAAGCTGGAACACCGCCGTGGTTTCCGAGCGTTGCAGCATGTCGAAACTTTTCTTGTCATCCAGCGGGATGGCGGCGATATCCAGCGGCGGCTCGCCATTCTTCGCCCGCCGCTTGTTGATCATCTCCAGCGCCCAGTTGATGATGGTGAGCGTACGCAAACCAAGGAAGTCGAACTTCACCAGTCCGGCGTATTCAACGTCGCTTTTATCAAACTGGGTGACCGGATGTTTGCCCTCTTCATCGCAATAAAGCGGCGCAAAATCGGTAATTTTAGTCGGCGCGATAACCACCCCA
Source organism: Escherichia sp. 94.0001 (assembly GCF_013369155.2). Taxonomy (NCBI): domain Bacteria; kingdom Pseudomonadati; phylum Pseudomonadota; class Gammaproteobacteria; order Enterobacterales; family Enterobacteriaceae; genus Escherichia; species Escherichia sp. 94.0001. The sequence goes on from NZ_JABWMS020000004.1 coordinate 17,084, forward strand.
CCGGCGTGCTTACCAGCGTTACGGGTGACCCCTTCCAGTTTGCGCGCCATGTCGATCAGCGCCTTAACTTCTTCGTCCGCTTCGTAGATTTCCGGCAGTTGCGGCTCGGCTTCAAACGCTTTCGCCAGCGTCATCCCCGGATCTGGCGGGATCAGTTTCGAGATACGATCGACAAAGCCGTACGGATGCCCCAGCACGCGGCCTACGTCGCGGATCACCGCTTTTGCCGCCATTGTACCGAAGGTGATGATCTGCGATACCGCATCACGGCCGTACATATCTGCCACGTGTTCGATAACCTGGTCGCGTTTTTCCATACAGAAGTCAACGTCGAAGTCAGGCATGGAGACACGTTCCGGGTTAAGGAAACGTTCGAACAGCAGGTCAAATTCCAACGGATCGAGGTCGGTGATTTTTAACGCGTAAGCCACCAGTGACCCTGCACCAGAACCACGGCCTGGCCCTACCGGTACGCCGTTATCTTTCGACCACTGGATAAATTCCATAACGATGAGGAAGTAACCCGGGAAGCCCATCTGGTTGATAACCTGAAGTTCAGTATCCAGACGCTCGTCATACTCCGGGCGACGCTTAAGACGTTCTTCCTCGTCAGGGAATAAAAATGCCAGACGCTCTTCCAGGCCTTCTTTTGCACGCTTGACCAGATAATCTTCGGTGCTCATGTCCCCGGTCGGGAACTGCGGCAGGAAGTATTCACCCAGACGCACAGTCACGTTACAGCGTTTGGCGATCTCAACAGTGTTGGCAAGGGCTTCGGGGATGTCGGCAAACAGCTCGCACATCTCCTCTTCGCTGCGCATATATTGCTGCGGCGAATAATTACGCGGGCGTTTGGGATCGTCGAGAGTAAAGCCGTCATGGATCGCGACGCGGATTTCGTGCGCGTCAAAGTCGCTGCTGTCGATAAAGCGCACGTCATTGGTCGCCACGACGGGCAAACCGCGCGCTTCCGCCAGTTCCACTGCCGCGTGCAGATAACTTTCTTCGTCCGGCCTGCCGGTTCGGATCAGTTCGAGAAAATAGCGATCCGGGAAGTGCTCTTCATAAAACGCAACGCACTCATCTACCAGCGCGCTGTTACCACGCAAAAGACTGCGCCCGACGTCGCCCATGCGCCCGCCGGAAAGGAGGATCAGCCCTTCGTTTAATTCGATAAGCCAGTCGCGATCGATGATAGGCCCAGCGGCACCGTACCCGCGCTGATACGCTTTTGAGATCAGCAACGTCAGATTCTGATAGCCGATATTGTTCGCCGCCAGCACCGTCAGGTGGGTTAACTCATCACCCAGCAGGTCGCACTGGACATTAAAATCTGCCCCGACGATGGGCTTAATCCCTGCGCCATGTCCCGCTCCGTAGAACTTCACCAGACCGCAAAGGTTGGTGAAATCGGTGATCGCCAGTGCTGGCATACCCAACGCCGCCGCCTTTTTTACCAGCGGCGCGGTTTTGGCCAGGCCATCGATCATCGAGTAGTCGCTATGCACCCGCAGGTGTACGAAACGTGGTTCAGACATCTTCAGATTCCGGTTTACTTAATCTCGACACAAGAATCAGGACGCAAGTCCCAGTGCGCGTTTGACAGGCCCAAAGCTACGACGATGATATTCAGTCGCGCCATATTCAGCCAGTTTTTCCAGATGAAAAGCAGTTGGATACCCTTTGTGCTGGGCAAAACCATATTGCGGGAAAACAATATCCAGCGCCGCCATTTCAGCGTCGCGCGTGACTTTCGCCAGGATAGACGCGGCACTGATTTCCGGTACGCGGCTATCGCCTTTCACCACTGCCATCGCAGGCATCGGTAATTTTGGGCAGCGGTTACCATCAATCAACACATATTCTGGCGCAATATGCAGCCCCGCGACGGCGCGCTGCATCGCCAGCATGGTCGCGTGTAAAATATTCAGCTCGTCGATTTCGTGGGGTTCCGCGCGGCCCAGACTCCAGCTCAACGCTTTCTCTTTGATCTCTTCGCAGAGCGCCAGACGGCGTTTTTCGCTCAGCTTTTTGGAATCATTCAGCCCGGCAATCGGGCGCGCCGGGTCAAGGATCACCGCAGCGGTGACGACCGCGCCAACTAACGGCCCGCGTCCGACTTCATCCACACCCGCAACCAGATGCGTGTGCGGATAAACAAATTCGATCATTGTGCTAACTCCAGAACGGCTTGTGCCGCCTGCTCATCGGCATTGCAGCGGATCTGCTGATGCAGTTCACGGAAGGTATCGTGCATCGCGTGACTGGTTTTCCCATTCGCCAACAGCGGTAACAGCGCCGCAGCCAGTTTTTGCGGCTCACACTCTTCCTGCAATAACTCTTTGACTAACTCTCTGCCCGCCAGCAAATTTGGCAGCGAGACATACTCGGTTTTCACCAGCCGCTTCGCCAGCCAGAAGGTAAAAGGCTTCATGCGATATCCCACCACCATCGGGCATTTCGCCAGCATGCACTCCAGGGCTGCCGTACCCGACGCCAGTAGCGCCGCATCACTGGCGACCATCGCCTCACGGCCCATTCCATCCAGCAGATGAACAGCAAGGTCCGGTGCGACTTCAGCTTTAATACGCTCAAACTGCTCGCGGCGTTTGGCATTCACCAGCGGCACCACGATCTCGAGATCGGGATATGTCTGACGCAAAAGCTGGGCCGTTTTCAGGAAATCGGCACTCAGCATCTCCACTTCCGCACCACGACTTCCCGGCAGCAACGCAAGACAGTGAGCATCGTGAGGGATCCCCAGCACATCACGGGCGGCATTTTTATCTGGATCTAACGGCATGGCATCAGCCATGGTGTGACCGATAAAACGGCACGGCACGTTGTATTTGTCATAAAACGCTTTTTCGAAAGGCAGAAATGCGAGCACCAGATCGGTGGCTCTGCCTATTTTGAAAACGCGTTTCTGTCGCCACGCCCAGACGGACGGACTGACGTAATGAATGGTTTTGATACCCTGCTTTTTAAGATTACCTTCGAGGGTAATATTGAAGTCAGGTGCATCAATGCCGACAAAAACATCTGGCTTCAGTTCGCCAAAACGCTTTGTCAGATCGGCACGAATATGCAGTAAGCGACGCAGACGACCGAGCACTTCAACAATGCCCATCACCGCCAACTCTTCCATTTCGTACCAGGCTTCGCAGCCTTCGGCCTGCATTCGTGGCCCGGCAACGCCAACAAAGCGAGCGTTGGGCACACGTTCTTTCAGAGCACGGATTAAACCGGCCCCCAGGATATCGCCGGAGGTTTCTCCGGCGACCAGGGCAATCGTTAATGGACGCTGTTCAGTCATTAACGAATCAGACCGCGCGTTGAGCGTGCAAAGAAATCGGTAAACGCTTTTACTTCCGGATATGTTTCCGCCAGTTCAGCAATTTCCGGTTTCACTTCATCGAGCGTTTTACCGCTGCGATAAATCAGCTTATACGCATTGCGGATAGCGGTAATCGCCTCACGGCTGAATCCGCGGCGCTTCAGCCCTTCGATGTTGACACCGAACGGCGTTGCGTGGTTACCCTGCGCAATGACATAAGGAGGGACGTCCTGCGCCACACCGGAACAGCCGCCAACCATCACGTGCGCACCAATGATGCAGAACTGATGGACTGCGGTCATGCCGCCGATGATCGCGAAGTCGTCTACCGATACATGACCCGCCAGCGTTGCGTTGTTGGCGAGGATGCAGCGGTTACCTACCGTACAATCGTGCGCAATGTGCGCGTTGATCATCAGTAAGTTGTCGCTGCCCACCTTCGTCAATCCACCGCCCTGGACTGTGCCACGATGAATGGTGACGCTTTCGCGAATGCGGTTACGATCGCCGATTTCCACACGGGTCGGTTCGCCAGCATATTTAAGATCCTGGTTGACTTCGCCGATGGAGGCGAACTGATAAATCTCATTGTCGCGGCCAATTTTAGTATGACCATTCACGACAACGTGAGATTTCAGTACGGTACCCTCACCAATTTCGACATGGGGTCCAACGATACAAAAAGGACCAATGTGAGCATTGGCGGCAATCGATGCGCCCTCTTCCACAATGGCGGTTGGATGCACAAAGGCGGATTTATCAATCACGTATCAGGCCTCCCGGCTACGAGCACACATCATCGTTGCTTCGCAAACTACTTTACCGTCGACCAGAGCAACCCCTTTAAAACGGGTCAGGCCGCGGCGCGTTTTTTCGAAAGTGACTTCCATGATCATTTGATCGCCTGGCACGACCGGGCGCTTGAAGCGCGCTTCGTCAATACCAGCGAAGTAGTACAGCTCGCCCGGTTCCAGTTTTCCTACGCTCTTAAACGCCAGAATACCTGTTGCCTGTGCCATTGCTTCCAGAATAAGCACACCCGGGAAAATCGGTTTTCCAGGAAAATGGCCCTGGAAGAATGGCTCATTGACAGAGACATTTTTTACTGCGCGCAGAAAACGACCTTCTTCAAAATCCAGCACGCGATCCACCAGTAAGAACGGGAAACGGTGCGGCAGAAGTTCTAAAATCTCTTCAATCTGCAGAGTATGAGTGTTAGTAGTCAAGATACTCTTCCTGTCAAAATATAAGAAACGACAATAATAACACGGCCTGCCGCAATCGTAAGAATGAGACAGGCCGTAAAGTTTGGCGAACAAAAGATGGAACGTTAGTCTTGTTGATTAACCTTGCGCTCAAGCGATTTCAAACGCTTGCTCATGTCATCAATGTTCATCACCAGTGCAGCGGTTTTGCGCCAGACTTTGTTGGGTTGCAGCGGAATGCCTGAGGAATAGACGCCTGGTTCAGTGATGGGACGCATCACCATACCCATGCCCGTAACCGTCACTTTGTCGCATATTTCCATATGCCCGTTGATTACGCTGGCTCCGCCGATCATGCAGTAACGACCAATTTTCAGGCTTCCCGCCATAATGACGCCACCGGCAACCGCCGTATTGTCGCCAATCACGACGTTATGTGCAATCTGGCACTGGTTATCAATGATCACACCATTGCCAATAACAGTGTCATCCAGCGCGCCGCGATCGATGGTAGTACATGCGCCGATCTCCACGCGATCGCCAATAATTACGCGACCAATCTGCGGGATCTTCACCCAGTTACCCCGATCGTTGGCATAACCAAAGCCGTCTGCGCCTACCACTGTTCCGGACTGGATCAGGCAATTCTGACCGATCTGGATCTCATGGTAAATGGTTACGTTCGCCCAGAGACGCGAACCTGCACCTATTTTGCTGTTTTTACCTACGAAGCAACCGGCACCGATAATCACGTTATCGCCCAGTTCAACGCCGGACTCAATCACCGCGTTAGCGCCAATCGATACGTTGTTACCCAGCTTCGCCGTCGCGTCGATCACCGCACTGGGTGCAATGTTCTGCGCGGGCTGCGGCGTGGTATCTAAAATTTGCGCCATGCGCGCGTAAGTCAGGTAGGGGTTCTTCACTACCAGCGCGGCACTTTTCGCGAAAGGAAGATCGTCCTGGGTCATGACAACCGCGGACGCCTGGCACAAGCCTAAATGCTCACGGTATTTTGGGTTAACCATGAACGTAATGTGACCTGTTTGTGCAGATTGCATGGACGCAACGCCGGTGATGACGATATCGCCATCACCGTGTAGTTCTGCATCCAACTGCTGCGCTAAATCAGCCAGTCGAATTGAAGGCATTACTTATTTAACCTGTTTCAGTACGTCAGCAGTGATGTCTTTTACATCGCTGCTGTTGTAAGCAACGGCGTTTGCATCAACAACCAGATCGATATCCTGGCTGTTGGCAACGGATTTCACAGCAGTCTGGATACGAGTAACCAGTTTGCCGCGTTCTTCGTTGGAACGACGAGCGCGATCCTGCTCAAAAGCCTGCGCTTTCTGAGCAAAAGTCTGGCGCTGAGCCATCACGTCTTTTTCCAGTTTGGTACGATCGCTGCCCGCTTTCATGGACTGCAGCTTTTTCATTTTAGCCTGCAGATCGGTTTCCATACGCTGCAGTTCGCTGGCACGGCCTTTGAACTCATTTTCCAGCGTGTTAGAAACACCGGTTTTCTGCGCTACCTGCTGGAACAGGCTGCCCATATTGACGATTGCAATTTTGTCAGCCGCCTGAGCAGAAGTTGCCAGTGCTAAACCGAGACCTGCAGCTAATAACCACTTTTTCACAATAAACTCCTTACCATCCCATTTGCACCGGAGGGTGCAGTTCTTTGCGTGGCCCGGCGATCTTATATTGATCGCCTAAAGTCATCGCTACACTACCACTACATTCCTTTGTGGAGAACACTTACCAGGTTTTACCGATGTTAAACTGGAACTGTTCTGCCTTGTCTCCATCGTACTTTTTGAACGGCTGGGCGTAGGAGAACACCAACGGCCCCAATGGGGACATCCATTGTAATGCGATACCCGCAGACATACGGATATTGCTTGGATCACTATAGTCCGGATATCCAGAATATTGGCTGGAATCCCAGTTTGTATCCCAAACGGTACCCATATCCCAGAAGAAGGAAGTACGAACCGAGTTAGCATACTTGTCGCTAATGAACGGCGTCGGGGTGATGAACTCGAGGCTGGCAACCGCCATAGCGTTACCGCCTACAGCATCATCCGATTTACACAGGTCTTTCGCGCCGTCCTGAGTCGCACATTCGTAATCATAGTCCGGATCATAATTACTAGCCTGATGCGGGAAGTAAACTGCTTTCGGACCAATGGTATTGGACTGGAAGCCACGCACGGTGCTGGAACCACCGGCATAGAAGTTCTCGTAGAACGGCATCTCTTTGCCGCCTAAACCATCACCATAACCCCAGCGGGTACGACCCAGAACAACCCATTTGTGATCGTCATCGATCGGCACATAAGTCGCCGTGTCTAACGTCACTTTGTAGTATTCATTATCCGATCCCGGAATGGTCACTTTACCGGTCAGGTTGACACGTGAACCATCTGTCGGGAAGTAACCACGGTCAAGCTTGTTATAGGTCCAACCATAGTTGAACGTGAAGTCGTCCGTTTTGAAGCTGTTATCCTGATCAGAGGTACTCGGATGTTCACCCATAGAGTACAGATAACGCCACATCGCAACCTGAGGCTGCATGTTGGACAGGGAGTTATGTACATAACCCAGACCTGCACGCAGCGAGTTATATTCGTTAATCGGGAAGCCCAACGTCACGTCTGTACCATAACTCTTGTTGGTATAGTCGGACAGGTCGGCGTCATCTGCCTGGAAGTCATTATAGAAGAGACGACCACCGAGGCTTACGCCATCTACGGTGAAGTACGGGTTGGTTACCGACAGTTCAGCATAGGTCTGGTAATCGTTTTTGGTCCCGTTGATACCAACAGCATAACCCGTACCTAACCAGTTATCCTGTTGCACACCAGCCTGGAAGCTCACGCCACTTTCAGTACCGTAACCAATCCCGAAGTTGAAGCTACCGGTGTTACGTTCTTTCACCTTGTAGACTACATCAACCTGGTCCGGGCTACCCGGAACACGTTGGGTATCGGTATCAACAGTTTCAAAGAAGCCCAGACGATTCAGACGCTCCTTACCCTGATCGACCAGATCGCTCCCCAGCCATGCACCTTCCATCTGACGCATTTCGCGACGCAGGACGGCATCTTTCGAGGTATCGTTACCTTCAAAACGGATCTTACGCACGTAGAAACGGTTACCCGCATCAACGTTCACGCGTAATTTAACGGTTTTGTCGGCATCGTTAATTTCAGGCATCGACTGTACGCGCGGATAGGCATAACCATAGCGACCAAGAAGCTTTTTAATGTCATCTTCCATTTTGGTCACTTTGGTGCCGTTATACAGCTCGCCCGGCTCGATCTTAGTCAGCTGCTCAATTTCAGCGGAGTGCCCGGCAAGGTTGCCGCTCACTTCAACGCCAGAAAGCTTGTATTGATCGCCTTCGGTGATGTTCACCGTGACGTAAATACCTTTTTTATCTGGCGTCAGACTGACCTGGGTAGAGTCAATGTTGAAACGAGCATAACCGCGATCCAGATAGTAGCTGCGCAGGGTTTCAAGGTCGCCTGCCAGTTTCTGTTTCTGGTATTTACGATCGCCTACTACGTTCCACCACGGCACTTCGTCACGCAATTGGAAATGAGAGATCAGTTCGTCGGTGGTGAAAGCATGGTTACCAACAATGTTAATTTGCTGGATTTCAGCTGACACACCTTCCTGGAACACCAGCTTGAGGTCAACACGGTTGCGCGGCAGCGGGGTCACGACAGCTTTAACGCTGGCGCTATATTTACCGACGCTGTAGTAGAAGTCTTCCAGACCTTTCTCGATATCGGCAATGGTGGTGCGATCGAGGGATTCGCCCACACGCACGCCAGAAGCCTCGAGGTTTTGCTTCAGCATGTCATCTTTCACCGATTTGTTACCGGAGAAAGTAATGCTGGCAATGGTCGGACGTTCTTTTACCTGAACCAGAAGGGTATCACCATCACGAAGGACGCGAACATCCTCAAAGTTGCCGGTAGCAAACAGAGCGCGAATGGTATTACTGATATCTTCATCATTAACCGTGTCGCCTGTGCGCACCGGCATACTGAGGAGGGCCGCACCAACGGCGACACGCTGAAGGCCTTCGAAATGAATATCTTTCACTACGAATCCTTCAGCACCGTATACGGTGGCGCTGCTAAACAGCAGCGACGCTATGAGCAACTTTTTCATCGCCATCGTTATTATGCGTTCTTCCTAACTAACTCTCATAACCGAGAGAAATCATTGAAAAGTGCAAGCCCCATTAACAGCACCAGCAGAATCGAGCCAATGCGATAACAAAAGTCTTGAACCCGCTCGGATACCGGTCCGCCCTTGATCTTTTCGATCGCAAGGAACAGCAGATGCCCCCCATCAAGTACGGGCAACGGAAACAGGTTAATTATTCCTAAGTTCACGCTAATGAGCGCAAGAAACGGCAGGTAATAAACAACCCCGAGTTCCGCTGTCATCCCAGCCCCCTTGGCGATAGAGATCGGCCCACTGAGGTTGTTCAGTTTCACATCACCGGTGATCAATTTTCCCAGCATACTGACCGTCAGCTTCATCAGCTGCCACGTTTTGTCCGTGGCTTCGACGATAGCGTTGAACGGCCCATACTGGCGTACAACTTTATACTCATCTGGCAAAGGAATGACTTTCGGCTCAATACCGACAAAACCAATCGCTTTACCCTTACCCGGTTTACTCTCCGGGATTAATGTCAAAGACAAGGGACTCCCCTGTCTTTCGATTTCTAACGCTAAGGATTTACCCGGGTTATCCCGGACAAGCATCACAAAGGTCACCCACTGCGTTAAGGGCTGACCATTGACTTTAACGATCCTGTCGCCTGCTTGCAAACCTGCCTTGCTTGCGGCCGAGTTTGGCTGCACATTTTCCAGTACAGGTTCAATTTGCGGGCCACGAGGACGAATCCCCAGCGAAGATACCGGATCTTCTTTATCAGGCTCAAACGCCCAGTGACGTAAATCGAGCTTTACATCCCGTCGTTGGTCGCTGCCAAATGGCGCTACCGTAATGGTGGTGCTTTCATCGCCAATTTTATCGACCAACTGCAAACGCACGGCATCCCAATCAGGCGTTTCGATACCATCTACGGCTTTTAGTTCCGTACCTGGTGCAATTTGTGCTTCCGCAGCTATCGAATTGGCTGCTATTTCGCCAACCACCGGACGTACGCCAGGTACACCAATAATAAAAACCAGCCAGTAGGCAAAGATAGCAAAAATGAAGTTTGCAACCGGACCTGCGGCAATAATCGCCGCACGTTGGCCGACAGATTTATTATTGAAGGCATGGTGGCGGAGTTCCGGAACAACCGGTTCTGCGCGCTCATCCAGCATTTTGACATAACCGCCCAACGGGATCAGGGCGATGACATATTCGGTGCCTAGCTTATCAGTTCGGCGCCAGAGCGCCTTGCCAAAACCTATTGAGAAACGCTCAACGCGAACACCACAACGCCGGGCAACCCAGAAATGACCAAATTCATGCACGGTGATAAGTACACCCAGTGCAACGATGAACGAAGCCAAATCCCAGAGAAAACTCAGCATATTACCTTCCGTTAAAGCGTCCTGAATACCAGTAACAACAAGCAAGCAAAGACCGGTACCGCAGCCGTCAGACTATCAATACGATCTAAAATACCACCGTGTCCTGGAATTAAATGACCGCTGTCCTTAATTCCTGCTTCACGCTTAAACATACTCTCGGTCAGATCGCCGAGCACTGAGGCTAACGCTGCGACAATAGAGCAAATGAGTAAGGTGACGGGAGCGACGTCGAGATTCGCCCACATGCCATAACCCCATGAGATTACTGCTGCAGTCGCGAGTCCACCGATAAAGCCTTGCCAGGTTTTACCCGGAGAAACCTTCGGTGCCAGCTTATGTTTACCAAACAATTTGCCAAACATATATGCGCCAGAGTCAGCGCCCCATACCAGGATCATGACATAGAGCAGCCATATTGCGCCACTGTAATGATTCTCGTCGTAGTGCCAGGCCCGTAACGCCAGCATGCCCCAGAAGAAGGGAACAATAGTTAGCACGCCAAAAATAATGCGCAATGTTTTAGAGTTACGCCAGATTGCTGCAGAACCTGGGTAAAACAGCACCAGCAATAGCGCGACAATCCACCAACCCAGCGAAGCCCAAAGTGAGATTTCAACCAGCGGTTGATGAATATTTCGGTGATATTCCGGCAACAGAAAAAGCATCAGCGCCAACAATAACCCACATAACACCGCCAACCATACTCGCTGCGAGCGAGTGGTAAAACCGCTAAGCTGTCCCCATTCCCACGCTGCCAGCATGCAGACCACCAGCGTTACAATGGCGAACCCCACCGGCGGCAACAGAAACAACGCCGCGATGACGACGGGTATTAACACAAAAGCAGATATCAGGCGATACTTCAGCAAAAGCGACCCCCATCAGGCTGTTTCATCACCGGGCTCGGTGCCGCCGAAACGACGCTCTCGATTAGCAAAGGCATTTAACGCCCCTTCAAAGTCTTGTTCATCGAAATCGGGCCAGAGAACATCTGTAAAGTAAAGTTCGGCATAGGCAATTTGCCAAAGCAAAAAGTTACTAATGCGATGCTCCCCCCCAGTCCTAATTACTAAATCTACAGGGGCCAGTTCATGCATACAGACATGCTGGTTTAGCATCTCTTCATCTATCTGATCTGGTTGCAGGTTTCCTTGCTGCACCTTTTCAGCCAGTTGCCTGACTCCCTGGACTATATCCCAACGTCCACCGTAGTTCGCCGCAATATTCAGCGTTAGACCGGTATTTCCGGCTGTTAGCGCTTCCGATTTACGAATACGTTCTTGCAAACGCGAGTTAAAGCGACTGGTATCGCCAATAATACGCAGACGTACGTTATGTCGGTGCAGGCTTTTTACTTCGCTATCGAGCGCCCAAACAAACAGTTCCATTAACGCACTGACTTCCTGCGCTGGTCGGTTCCAGTTTTCACTACTAAAGGCATACAGCGTTAACGCCTCAATACCGTTGTTGGCCGCAAAAGAGACAGCCCGGCGGACGGATTTTGCCCCGGCTTTATGCCCAAAGGCACGAATCTTCCCTTGCTTTTTTGCCCAGCGACCATTGCCGTCCATAATGATCGCAACATGACGACAGCCATGTACTGGCAATTTTTCGCTAAGTGGTTGAGTAGCAGACAACATCACGCGTTTCTTATTCCCTGACAGGGTTTACGGTACTCAGGAATACTGAAGCCTATACAAAAAAAAGCCGTGTAAAACCACGGCATACCTGACCTTATAAAGCCAACTACTTATGGTCAGATGGCGCAGACTATATCACTGAAGCCCTACGCTAACAAATAGCACGACTCTCTGTAGCCGGATTATCCTCAGCTTGCGAGACGCGTCACCTCTTTTCTGGCGACTTCACGCGCGTTCGTATCAACAGATAACACATCGTCCACGCATTGTGGTTCGCGCATATCCATTTTTTCCAGTACGGATAAATTCAACGCGGCGATATCCGTAAAGCGGATTTGTTGCGCAAGAAAGGCTGCAACGGTGATTTCGTTTGCGGCATTCAATGCTGTCGTCGCTGCCTGGCCTTGTTCGAACGCGTCCATTGCCAGTTTAAGGCATGGATAGCGATCATAATCCGGTGCGGCAAATGTCAACGCACTGAGTTTGCAAAAATCGAGCGGCTTCACGCCAGAGTTCACGCGATTCGGCCATGCCATGGTGTGGGCAATTGGCGTACGCATATCCGGTTCCCCCAGCTGCGCCAGAACACTGCCGTCCTGATAGCGCACCATTGAGTGAATCACTGACTGCGGATGAATCAGCACTTCCATCTGGCTGGCACTGGCGTTAAACAACCAACGCGCTTCAATGTATTCCAGACCTTTGTTCATCATGGTAGCCGAATCGACAGAAATTTTACGCCCCATCGACCAGTTCGGATGACGGCAGGCTTGATCCGGCGTCATTGTTGCCAAATCGCGCAATGGCGTCTCACGGAAAGGGCCACCAGACCCGGTAAGCAAAATGGACACCACGCCATTTTGCTCAAGGTCAGCGTATCCCAGATTATGCTGGATAGGTTGCGGTAAACTCTGAAAAATGGCGTTATGTTCGCTATCGACCGGTAACAATTGCGCTTTGCTCTGCTTTACGGCGTCCATAAACAGACGTCCGCAAGTGACCAGTGATTCTTTATTGGCCAGCAAAATGGTTTTACCCGCGCGGATCGCAGCAAGCGTAGGTAACAGGCCAGCTGCGCCAACAATGGCTGCCATCACCTGATCAACATCCTCAAGCGCTGCCATATCGCAAGCGGCTTGTTGCCCACTTAAGACTTCGGTGCGGCTACCCTGTTGCTGTAGCATCGTTTTAAGAAGTTTCGCACTCGCTTCATCGTCCATTACAGCATAGCGGGGAGAGAATTCCAGGCACTGTTCTACCATGCGAGTGACATTTTTGCCTGCCACCAGCGCAACTACGCGGAAGTGTTCGGGATTATGGCGCACCACGTCCAGCGTGCTGCAACCAATCGAGCCGGTCGAGCCCAGAATGGTGAGTTGCTTCATGAAACATCCAGAGTTGAGACAGAATAAAAAGCAAAACGCCGCCAGCCGATCCGCAAGGATCTACTGAGCGGCGTTTTTGTCGTTCAAGAAATCAGAACTGCATCAGTTCTGCTTCTTTGTCTGCCAGCGCCGCTTCAATTTTCTTGATTGCAGCATCAGTCAGTTTCTGTACATCGTCCTGAGAACGGCGATCGTCGTCTTCGCTGATCTCTTTATCTTTCAACAGTGCTTTCACTTTGTCGTTCGCGTCACGACGCACGTTACGTACTGCAACACGCGCTTGTTCTGCTTCACCACGAACAATTTTGGTCAGATCTTTACGACGTTCTTCCGTCAGCGGCGGCAGCGGAACACGGATGTCGCTACCCGCAGAGTTCGGGTTCAGGCCAAGATCGGACGCCATAATCGCTTTTTCAACGGCCGGAGACATTGAACGATCAAACACGTTGATTTTCAGAGTACGGGAATCTTCTACCGTTACGCTTGCCAGCTGACGCAGCGGCGTCGGCGTGCCGTAATATTCCACGACAATGCCATCCAGCAGGCTGGGAGAAGCACGACCCGTGCGTATTTTGCTGATTTGGGTTTTGAACGCTTCTACGCATTTGTCCATGCGTACTTCAGCATCTTTTCTGATATCGCTAATCACGTTACGAATCCTTGAAAACTTGTCTCAGTCAGACCAGACAGTCACACACAGTGGAAGTGTGCTAAGTATAGCCCTGATTAAACATATTACGGGTAATCGTCTGGATTATTAGGCTATTTTATTTGCCATTTTGGCCCCGGGCAGTGCTCGCCATCCTCACGTACTTGTGTACGCTCCGGTTGCTGCGCGCTGGCCGTGACCAAACTGCCTGCAACAATAACGCCTTATAACCAGACTTACGCCCCCGCGATACTTACGCGGAATCTTACCCTTATTTATCCATCACGGGAATTATTCCGTGATTAAAGTCCCTTCTTTTTCACCCATTACCACACGGCGCAGCGCACCCGGTTTGTTCATGTTGAAAACACGAATCGGTAATTTATGGTCACGAGCCAGCGTGAAGGCCGCCAGGTCCATGACTTTCAGCTCTTTTTCCAGCACTTCGCTGTAAGTCAGTTGCTCGTACATGGTTGCGGTTGGATCTTTCGCCGGATCAGCGGTAAACACGCCGTCAACTTTGGTTGCTTTCAGCACCACATCAGCTTCAATTTCGATACCACGCAGGCAAGCTGCTGAGTCGGTGGTAAAGAACGGGTTACCTGTACCGGCGGAGAGGATCACCACACGGTTGTTGCGCAACAGGCTGATAGCTTCTGCCCAGCTGTAGCTGTCGCACACGCCATTCAATGGAATAGCGGACATCAGACGAGCGTTCACATAGGCGCGGTGCAGTGCATCACGCATTGCCAGGCCGTTCATTACGGTCGCCAGCATCCCCATGTGGTCGCCCACAACGCGGTTCATACCCGCTTTCGCCAGACCAGCGCCACGGAACAGGTTACCCCCACCAATCACCACACCAACCTGAATACCCAGTTCAACCAGTTCTTTGATTTCCTGAGCCATGCGATCCAGTATGCTTGCATCAATACCGAAGCCTTCCGTGCCCTGCAGAGCTTCGCCACTCAACTTAAGCAGAATGCGTTTATAGACGGGTTTTGCATTGGTAGCCATGTTTCTTTCCTGAGACTGTCAACGATTGAAATGAATTAATACCGGCGACATTGTACGTCGCTTTTCAGCGCAGCCCCATAAGGGTTAGCTGAATTTACAAGATGGGCGCAAAAAGAAGCCGCCCTCAGGCGGCTCCTTTTCGATAATTAAGACTGCTTGGACATCGCAGCAACTTCTGCTGCAAAGTCAGTCTCAACTTTCTCGATGCCTTCACCTACTTCGAAGCGGATGAAGCCAGTCACTTCAGCGTTATGCTCTTTCAGCAGCTGACCAACAGTTTTGCTTGGTTCCATAACGAACGGCTGACCGGTCAGAGAAACTTCGCCGGTGAATTTCTTCATGCGGCCTTCAACCATTTTCTCTGCGATTTCTTTCGGCTTACCAGACTGCATCGCGATATCCAGCTGAACCTGGTATTCTTTCTCTACCACTTCAGCGGAAACGTCTTCCGGTTTGATGAATTCTGGTTTGCTTGCAGCAACGTGCATAGCGATGTGTTTAACCAGCTCTTCGTCAGCGCCTTTAGCAGCAACCAGAACGCCGATACGCGCACCGTGCTGATAAGAACCCAGAACGTCGCCTTCCAGCGCAGCAACGCGGCGAATGTTGATGTTTTCACCGATTTTCGCTACCAGCGCAACACGTTCTTCTTCGAACTGTGCTTTCAGAACTTCAACGTCAGTGATTTTGCCAGCAACAGCTGCGTCCAGAACTTTGTCTGCGAACGCCTGGAAACCAGCGTCTTTTGCAACGAAGTCAGTCTGGCAGTTAACTTCCAGAATGATGCCGTAGTTGCCGTCGATTTTGGTTTTGATCACGCCGTCAGCAGCAACGTTGCCTGCTTTTTTCGCTGCTTTAATAGCACCGGACTTACGCATGTTTTCGATTGCCAGCTCGATGTCGCCGTTAGCTTCAGTCAGTGCTTTTTTGCAATCCATCATGCCTGCGCCAGTACGCTCACGCAGCTCTTTTACCAGGGATGCGGTAATTTCAGCCATTCTAAAATCCTCGGAGATGTGATCTGCCCGGCATTAAACCGCACAGATATAAAAGTGAAAAAGGGGGCCATATGCAGGCCCCCTAACCAAACGTGTACTACCTGGTCTATAAGGGCTCTCCCCCTTCATATTTCGCGCCGCAGATGCGTTGTCTTCGCTCGCTCATCCCGGTCACTTACTGATGTAAGCTCCCGGGAATTCTCGAGCTTGCCGCCTTTCTGCAACTCGAACTATTTTGGGGGAGTTATCAAGCCTTATTACTCAGCTTCTACGAAGCTTTCTTCCGCCTGGGAAGCCAGATCCTGAGAACGGCCTTCACGTACGGTTGCAGCAACAGCGCCCAGGTACAGGGTCACAGCACGGATTGCGTCGTCGTTACCCGGGATAACGAAGTCAACACCGTCCGGATCAGAGTTGGTATCAACGATAGCAAATACCGGAATACCCAGGTTGTTTGCTTCTTTGATAGCAATGTGTTCGTGGTCAGCATCGATTACAAACAGAGCGTCCGGCAGACCGCCCATGTCTTTGATACCGCCCAGGCTGTTTTCCAGTTTCTCCAGCTCACGAGTGCGCATCAGCGCTTCTTTCTTGGTCAGCTTGTCGAAAGTACCGTCCTGAGACTGAGTTTCCAGGTCTTTCAGACGTTTGATGGACTGACGAACGGTTTTCCAGTTAGTCAGCATACCGCCCAGCCAGCGATGGTTCACGAAGAACTGGTCGCAGCTCAGAGCAGCGTCTTTCACCGCTTCGCTTGCAGCGCGTTTAGTACCAACGAAAAGGATTTTACCTTTGCGAGAAGCAATCTTGTTCAGTTCAGCCAGAGCTTCGTTGAACATCGGTACAGTTTTCTCAAGGTTGATGATGTGAACTTTGTTACGCGCACCGAAGATGAACGGCTTCATTTTCGGGTTCCAGTAACGGGTCTGGTGACCGAAGTGAACACCAGCCTTGAGCATGTCGCGCATGGAAACAGTTGCCATGATTAAAACCTCTATATAAAAGTTGGGGTTATGCCTCCACGTATCCCATATTACCGACCCCAAAGGGCACCCCGGAATATGTGCCGATACGTGTGTGTTGTTACACAAAGTGAGATTGTCGCTTCCGTCCAGTCTGTGTATACGAAATGGATCGGAAGTCCGGCGCGCTTTATACCACAAATACGTCGTGGACACCAATAATTGTTGGCGCTGTGTACAGCATCAGACGATGAATTTTCTATTATAGAAAACGTTCAGTGGCACGTTTGGCGAAATTCAGAATGATTCTCAATTTGCCCGGGTGTGATACCATTGACGACACTTACATATATATTGTCGGTATCACCGACGCTGATGGACAGAATTAATGGCTATCTCAATCAAGACCCCTGAAGATATCGAAAAAATGCGCGTCGCTGGCCGACTGGCTGCCGAAGTGCTGGAAATGATCGAACCGTATGTTAAACCGGGCGTCAGCACCGGCGAGCTGGATCGCATCTGTAATGATTACATTGTTAATGAACAACACGCGGTTTCTGCCTGCCTCGGCTATCACGGCTATCCGAAATCCGTGTGTATCTCTATTAATGAAGTGGTATGCCACGGTATCCCGGACGACGCCAAGCTGCTGAAAGATGGCGATATCGTTAACATCGACGTCACTGTAATCAAAGATGGTTTCCACGGCGATACCTCAAAAATGTTTATCGTCGGTAAGCCAACCATCATGGGCGAACGTCTGTGCCGCGTAACGCAAGAGAGCCTTTACCTGGCGCTGCGCATGGTAAAACCGGGCATTAATCTGCGCGAAATCGGTGCGGCGATTCAGAAATTTGTCGAAGCAGAAGGCTTCTCCGTCGTTCGTGAATATTGCGGACACGGTATTGGTCGCGGCTTCCACGAAGAACCGCAGGTGCTGCACTATGACTCCCGTGAAACCAACGTCGTGCTGAAACCGGGGATGACCTTCACCATCGAGCCAATGGTCAACGCGGGCAAAAAAGAGATCCGCACCATGAAAGATGGCTGGACGGTAAAAACCAAAGATCGCAGCTTGTCTGCACAATATGAGCATACTATTGTGGTGACCGATAACGGCTGCGAAATTCTGACGCTACGCAAGGATGACACCATCCCGGCGATAATCTCGCACGAAGAATAAGATGAAGCCGGCGAATGCCGGCTTTTTTAATACGATAATTTAATCTTATGGGTGGCGCACAATGAATACCCTTCCAGAACAGTATGCAAACACCGCTCTCCCCACCCTGCCCGGTCAACCGCAAAATCCATGCGCCTGGCCCCGTGATGAATTAACCGTTTGTGGGATAAAAGCCCATATTGATACTTTCCAGCGTTGGCTGGGTGATGCCTTTGACAATGGGATCTCTGCAGAACAGTTGATTGAGGCGCGTACCGAGTTTATCGACCAGCTCCTGCAACGGTTATGGATTGAAGCGGGATTCAGCCAGATTGCCGACCTGGCATTGGTCGCCGTCGGTGGCTACGGTCGTGGCGAGCTGCATCCACTTTCTGACGTCGATTTACTGATTTTAAGCCGTAAAAAGCTCCCGGACGATCAGGCGCAAAAAGTGGGCGAGCTGTTAACGCTGCTCTGGGATGTAAAGCTGGAAGTGGGTCATAGCGTGCGCACGCTTGAAGAGTGCATGCTGGAAGGGTTATCGGATTTAACCGTCGCCACCAATTTAATCGAATCCCGCTTATTAATTGGCGATGTTGCGCTGTTCCTCGAACTGCAAAAACATATTTTTAGCGAAGGATTCTGGCCTTCCGACAAGTTCTACGCGGCGAAAGTTGAAGAACAGAACCAGCGCCATCAGCGTTACCACGGCACCAGCTACAACCTTGAACCAGACATCAAAAGTAGCCCCGGCGGCTTGCGCGATATCCACACTCTGCAATGGGTGGCCCGCCGTCATTTTGGCGCAACATCGCTGGATGAAATGGTAGGGTTTGGCTTCTTAACCTCTGCGGAGCGAGCGGAATTAAACGAATGCCTGCATATATTGTGGCGTATTCGCTTTGCCCTGCATCTGGTCGTCAGCCGTTACGATAATCGCCTGCTGTTTGATCGCCAGCTTAGCGTCGCCCAGCGTCTGAATTACAGTGGCGAAGGTAACGAACCCGTCGAGCGGATGATGAAGGATTACTTCCGCGTTACGCGCCGCGTCAGCGAACTCAACCAGATGCTGCTGCAACTGTTCGATGAAGCCATCCTCGCCCTGCCCGCCGACGAAAAACCACGTCCAATCGACGATGAGTTTCAGCTACGCGGTACGCTAATCGACCTGCGCGATGAAACACTGTTTATGCGCCAGCCGGAAGCCATCTTGCGTATGTTCTACACCATGGTGCGCAACAGTGCGATCACCGGCATTTACTCCACCACACTACGCCAGTTACGCCACGCCCGTCGCCACCAGCAACAACCTCTGTGTAATATTCCGGAAGCGCGAAAACTGTTTTTGAGCATTCTGCGTCACCCCGGAGCGGTGCGGCGCGGGCTATTGCCAATGCATCGCCATAGCGTGCTCGGCGCGTATATGCCGCAATGGTCGCATATCGTCGGGCAGATGCAGTTTGACCTGTTCCACGCCTACACGGTGGATGAACATACTATCCGCGTGATGTTGAAACTGGAGAGTTTTGCCAGTGAAGAAACGCGACAGCGCCATCCGTTGTGTGTGGACGTCTGGCCGCGCCTGCCGTCAACTGAGCTGATTTTCATCGCCGCGCTGTTTCACGATATCGCCAAAGGACGCGGCGGCGACCACTCCATTCTCGGTGCTCAGGATGTAGTGCATTTTGCCGAACTCCACGGGCTGAACTCACGCGAAACACAGCTGGTGGCCTGGCTGGTTCGTCAGCACTTGCTGATGTCGGTGACAGCTCAGCGCCGCGATATTCAGGACCCGGAAGTCATCAAGCAGTTTGCCGAAGAAGTGCAAACAGAAAATCGTCTGCGTTATCTGGTATGCCTGACAGTGGCAGACATTTGCGCCACCAACGAAACACTGTGGAATAGCTGGAAGCAAAGTCTGTTGCGCGAACTCTATTTTGCCACCGAAAAGCAGCTACGACGCGGAATGCAAAACACGCCGGATATGCGCGAACGGGTTCGCCATCACCAACTCCAGGCGCTGGCACTACTGCGCATGGATAACATCGACGAAGAGGCGCTGCACCAAATTTGGTCACGCTGTCGCGCTAACTATTTTGTCCGTCATAGCCCAAATCAACTGGCCTGGCACGCACGCCATTTATTACAGCATGATTTAAGCAAACCGCTGGTACTGCTTAGCCCGCAGGCTACGCGTGGAGGCACCGAGATTTTTATCTGGAGCCCGGACCGCCCCTATCTGTTTGCCGCCGTCTGTGCCGAATTAGACCGCCGCAATTTAAGTGTCCACGACGCACAAATTTTCACCACTCGTGACGGTATGGCGATGGATACCTTTATAGTGCTGGAACCCGATGGCAGCCCGCTGTCCGCCGATCGTCATGAGGTTATTCGGTTTGGTCTGGAGCAAGTACTGACACAAAGTAGCTGGCAGCCACCGCAGCCGCGTCGCCAGCCTGCCAAATTGCGCCATTTTACTGTTGAAACCGAAGTGACGTTTTTGCCGACCCATACCGACCGCAAATCGTTCCTCGAACTGATCGCCCTCGACCAACCTGGACTGCTGGCAAGAGTCGGGAAAATTTTTGCCGATTTGGGAATTTCGCTTCATGGTGCCCGAATTACAACCATTGGCGAGCGAGTAGAAGATTTATTCATAATTGCCACCGCTGACCGGCGTGCGCTTAATAACGAGTTGCAGCAGGAAGTGCATCAGCGGTTGACAGAGGCCCTCAATCCAAACGATAAAGGGTGATGTGTTTACTGATATGAAAAGAGTTTAACAATGCAGCAGTTACAGAACATTATTGAAACCGCTTTTGAACGCCGTGCCGAGATCACGCCAGCCAATGCAGACACCGTTACCCGCGAAGCGGTAAATCAGGTGATCGCCCTGCTGGATTCCGGCGCACTGCGTGTAGCGGAAAAAATTGACGGTCAGTGGGTGACGCATCAGTGGTTGAAAAAAGCGGTGCTGCTCTCTTTCCGTATTAATGATAATCAGGTGATCGAAGGGGCAGAAAGCCGCTACTTCGATAAAGTACCGATGAAATTCGCCGACTACGACGAAGCGCGTTTTCAGAAAGAAGGCTTCCGCGTTGTACCACCAGCGGCAGTACGTCAAGGTGCGTTTATCGCCCGTAACACTGTGCTGATGCCGTCTTACGTCAACATCGGTGCATATGTTGATGAAGGCACCATGGTTGATACCTGGGCGACCGTCGGTTCCTGTGCGCAGATTGGTAAAAATGTCCACCTTTCCGGTGGCGTGGGTATCGGCGGCGTGCTGGAGCCGCTGCAGGCTAATCCGACCATCATTGAAGATAACTGCTTCATCGGCGCACGCTCTGAAGTGGTTGAAGGGGTGATTGTCGAAGAAGGTTCCGTCATCTCTATGGGCGTATACATTGGTCAGAGCACCCGTATTTACGACCGTGAAACCGGCGAAATCCACTACGGTCGCGTTCCGGCTGGTTCGGTGGTTGTGTCAGGTAATCTGCCGTCGAAAGATGGCAAATACAGCCTCTACTGTGCGGTTATCGTTAAGAAAGTTGACGCGAAAACTCGCGGCAAAGTCGGCATTAACGAACTGCTACGCACCATCGACTAAAAGTCAGTACACGGGCAGCATGAAGCTGCCCGTTTTTTTACAGGGATGAATGATGATCACACGCAGGCGTTTTTTACAGGCTGCCGCCGCGACGTTAACGGTGAGTTCAGGTTTCGGTTATATGCATTACCTGGAACCCGGCTGGCTTGAATTAAGCCATCACCGCTTCGCCTTTTTTGAAGAAAAAGCCGCACCATTCAAAATTCTGTTTCTGGCCGATCTCCATTACTCTCGTTTTGTTCCTTTAAGCCTGATTTCTGACGCTATTGCCCTTGGCGTAGCGCAAAAACCTGATTTGATTTTGCTGGGTGGCGATTATGTTTTATTTGATATGCCGCTGAATTTTTCGGCGTTCAGTGACGTACTCTCTCCCCTTGCCAAATGTGCACCGACATTTGCCTGTTTTGGCAATCACGATCACCCCGTGGGTACAGAGAAAAATCGCTTAATTGGCGAGGCGTTAAAATCGGCGGGGATCACTGTGTTGTTTAACCAGGCAACGGTAATCGCCACATCAAAACGGCAATTTGAACTGGTTGGCACTGGTGATTTATGGGCCGGACAATGCAAACCACCTCCCGCCAGCGAAGCAAATCTGCCTCGTCTGGTGCTGGCACATAATCCCGACAGCAAAGAAGTCATACGTGATGAACCCTGGGATCTGATGCTGTGCGGCCATACTCACGGCGGGCAACTGCGCGTACCGTTGGTTGGTGAACCTTTTGCCCCTGTCGAAGATAAACGTTACGTCGCCGGATTAAATGCCTTTGGCGAACGACACATCTACACAACCCGTGGCGTGGGCAGTTTGTATGGTTTGCGTCTGAACTGCCGCCCGGAAGTAACGATGCTGGAACTGGTGTAGAACGTGAATTTTATCGCCAGAATAAAGCAGGTAATTTTTTGATTTTTACGCCATGATAGAAGTCTGGAAGAAAAAGGCTTTCTGCGATCACAGTCGAGCCGGGCGGGCCAGGCCAAATGCTAAAATAAGCACAATTTACTGACTCATTTTGAGGTAACGCTATGTACGACAATCTGAAAAGTCTGGGTATTACCAATCCTGAAGAAATTGATCGTTACAGCCTCCGGCAGGAAGCCAACAACGATATTCTGAAAATCTATTTCCAGAAAGACAAAGGCGAGTTTTTCGCCAAGAGCGTGAAGTTTAAATATCCGCGTCAGCGTAAAACGGTCGTCGCTGATGGTGTGGGTCAAGGTTATAAAGAAGTCCAGGAAATCAGCCCGAATCTACGGTATATCATTGATGAGCTTGATCAAATCTGCCAGCGTGACCGCAGCGAAGTTGATCTTAAGCGTAAGATCCTCGACGACTTACGTCACCTGGAGTCAGTAGTAACCAATAAGATCAGCGAGATTGAAGCCGATCTGGAAAAACTGACGCGTAAATAATGTCATTCTGTGGGCCGGGTAAAGTCTCACCCGGCTGTAATTTTGTAATCGACCTACCGCTCTTCATCCAGTTGTAACGCCACATACAGCAGCAACCTGTCATCAAAATTGCCCAAATCAAGCCCGGTCAGTTCCGATATACGATTAAGCCGATACTCAAGAGTATTACGATGGATAAACAGCGCCTTTGACGTTGCCAGCGGTTGCACATTGTGACGAAACCACGCCGCCAACGTTCGCCGCAGTAAACCATTATTGTCCATCGCTTTGAGCCGCGCCAGCGGTCGCGCCAGTTCGTTGGCCTGCCAGTCGCCACGCAAACTGTCGAGCAACACAGGCAACATCAAATCCTGATAAAAATAGCAGCGACTTTCGGGCATCCGCTGTTTACCCACCACCATCGTCGTTTTCGCCGTACGATAAGAGCGGGCAATACTGCCTGGTCCGGTAAAATAGTTACCCAGCGAAACGCGAAAACGTAGCTGACCATACTCTTTCATGCGGGCAATCAGTTGTTCAACTCGCTTACGATGATCTTCTGCATCCCAGCGCCCAAACGAATTCAACGCCGGTTTCAACACCACCATTTCGGTCAGTGAAACAATCGCCACCAGATTATTACGCTCGGGCGTAGTCAGCGCGTTTTGCAGTTGCTGTAACTCCGCCATTGCGCTATCCACGCCAAGTTGACCGCTATCGACCTCAACAATAGCCACCACTCGCGGTTGATTGAGATCGATCCCCAACCGTTGCGCCCATTCAGTGAGTGCGGGAGTATTCTCCTCCGCCTGAATCAGGTTCATCACCAACTCTTCCCGCAAACGGCTATCCTGCGCCAACAGATGCATCAACCGCGACTGTTCCAGCATCATTTCAGCCGTCATGCAGACCAGTTCGCCATATTTACGCAGATTCTCTGGTTCACCAGTCAGGCCGATTACGCCGACAATTTCACCTTCCAGCCGTAATGGAAGATTAATCCCCTGCCGCACACCGTGCAGATGACGTGCCACCGCGTCATCGATATCAACTACTCGTCCCTGTGAAAGTACCAGCAATGCACCTTCGTGCAATTCACCAATACGCTCACGATCGCCGCTGCCGATAATACGCCCGCGGGCATCCATTACGTTAATATTGGTATCAATGATGCGCATGGTGCGCGCCACGATATCCTGCGCCATTTTGGTATCAAGATGCCAGCCAGCCATAAGTCCTCCGTTATGCACGGCTTAGCATAAGGAAGTACGTAACGTACGGCATTGTGCAAATGCCCAAAGGATGAGGAAGATGTATGGAGTTGTGGTGAAGTTCACAGATTGTAAGGAGAACCCCTTCCCGTTTTCAGGAAGGGGTTGAGGAAGATTACTGCATTAACAGATAGATGGTGCTGTCGCCGCGCTGAATATTCAGTGCCAGCACAGACGGTTTGCTGTCGAGAACTTTACGCAGTTCAGCGATGTTTTTCACTGCCTGCTGGTTCGCACCAATAATCACATCACCTTTCTTCAGGCCGATCTGCGCAGCCGGAGTGCCCGTTTTCACGTTGTTCACCACCACGCCCTGATCTTTGCCTTTGTTGCTCATCTCAGCGCCTTCAATGCCGTTGAAGATGGTGCTGGAATCAACCTGATTCTGGCTGCTCTGCTGCAGTTCCAGGTTCACGTTAACCTGCTTCCCGTCGCGCAGTAAGCCCAGGGTCAGTTTGCTGCCTACCGGCATAGTGCCCACCTGAGCACGCAGTGCGGCAAAGCTGCTGATTGGCTTACCGTTCAGTGAGGTGATCACATCACCCGCTTTAATGCCCGCTTTCGCGGCGGAAGAGTTCGGCAGAACCTGGCTTACGAAAGCACCGCGCTGGGCGTCAACTTTCATCGCTTTCGCCAGATCGGAGTTCAGCTCAGTCCCCATAATACCCAGCTCACCGCGTTTCACCTGGCCGTATTCCACCATCTGCGAGGTCAGGTTTTTCACCATGTTACTCGGGATAGCAAAACCGATACCGATGTTGCCGCCGTCCGGTGCGAGGATCGCGGTGTTGATACCGATCAGTTCGCCGTTCAGGTTAACCAGCGCACCACCGGAGTTACCACGGTTGATCGCAGCATCGGTCTGGATGAAGTTTTCATAGTTTTCGGCATTCAGACCGCTACGCCCCAGCGCAGAGACAATCCCGGAAGTTACCGTCTCGCCCAGACCAAACGGGTTACCAATTGCTACGGTGTAATCACCCACGCGCAGTGCATCAGAATCCGCCATCTTAATTGCGGTCAGATTTTTCGGGTTCTGGATCTGGATCAGCGCGATATCAGAGCGCGGATCTTTGCCAACCATCTTCGCGTCGAACTTACGACCATCGCTCAGCTGGACTTTAATCACCGTCGCGTTATCAACAACGTGGTTGTTGGTGACGACATAGCCTTTATCGGCATCAATGATGACGCCGGAACCCAGCGCCATGAATTTCTGTTGCTGGCCGCCGCCATTACCGCCCTGGCCCCCCTGGCAGAACGGAGAGCTCTGGAACGGAGAACCTTCCTGGCAGAACGGAGAATCATCACCGAAGAACTGCTGGAAATTACGCGGCATACGCGGCGTATTAACGGTTGTGCTACCTTCTACGTTAATGCTGACCACTGAAGGCATCACCTTTTCGAGCATCGGTGCAAGGCTTGGCATCTGCTGGGCTGTCGTTGCTGAAGAAGTCTCAGCCGCCGTTGCAGAGAGCGGAGATAACGCCAAACCTAAACTCAGAGCCAGTGCACTCAGTGCTAATGTGGTTTTTTTCATGTATTTCAGTCTCGATTAACAGATAACGCAAAATTGCTGTGTTCTTCAGATTCGTTTTATAGCGCGAAGTTCCGAACTAAAGTTTCTGCAAAAGGTAAAAATTTATTGTTCGTCTTTACAAAAGCCTGGTTATTGTTCTACGGCCATCAGACGTCGGTATTCATCCCAGGCATAGAGGTCGGTCATACCGCTGATATAATCCTGCAGCAGGCGGCAACGGTAATAATATTCCCATAGCGGAAACTCAGGAGAATCTGACGGTAATTTACTGACAGCCTCGACATAGGCCAGCCGATGGCGCGTCGAGAGTTTGTGGAATAAGCGCGATTCAATAGGGAAACGTTTCACCCGTTCTTTTTCTACCAGTTCAGTAAAGTCTGATAACGACAGGCTTAATAAAGGGCGATAAATCTCTAATAATCCGCTAATGACCCGATAGCCCTGCAATTCAAGCTGCTCGACATCTGGATGGCTAAACACATGTTTTACAGCGACATTTTTATATAGCTTTAGAAGATCGCTGCATTCGCTGGCATCTTCCAATAATGCATGATTAAACGTTCCGGCGAAAATCGCAGGCAGATTATCAATAAATCGTTGTGCCGCGTAGGGTACCAGTTTATTTAGGGTGTTTACCCGTAAATACATAAAAAACTGATCTTCCGTACTGCGGCTTAAACTATTTGAGCGTGATTTTTCCCAGGCATTTTCAACCACCAGCGAAAAGAGCGAACCTTTCTCATGCTGGCCCCACGCTTCGTGCAAATGATGATAAAGCTGCTCAACGCTGAATATTCTTTTCTCTACCGCATCTTCAAGATCTGCCACACAATAGGAGATGTCGTCGGCAGCTTCCATAATCCACGTTAATGGAAAACGACTGTAAAGCGCCAAATTAAGTTCTTTACGCAACCGGGCAATATAGGCTTCTTCAGAAAGATAATAACCCGGCTTTTTCATTAAATAGTGATGTGTCTCAGGCGTTTCACCACGCCACCACGCCGGACGGGTATATTTTAAAATACCGCCAACCTGTGCCCAGGTGAGATTCATCCGCATCAATGTATGCACCAGACGAATGCCTTGTGCATTCCCCTCAAAATGACATAAGTCCTGACGTATTTTGCGCCGCAGCTCGTTAAGCGGTTCTTCCCCGTCCCGTAAACGTAGTGCTGCCACGCTGCAGCGATCGTCAGTCAGAGGCTGGCTTTCGGCATCTTCCGGGTGCAAACGCTGGCGAAACCAGTCATTTATCGCCGCTTCGCCAAAATGACCAAACGGCGGATTGCCGATATCGTGCATCAGGCATGACATCTCAACAATGCTTTCAAAAGGGCCGGTCAGTTCATCCAGGCCGTATGCTTCCAGCAATTTAAGCTCTTTCAGACGGCTTAAAATTTCTTTGGCGATGTAGCGCCCCACCTGCTGGACTTCCATCGAGTGGGTAAGACGCGTGCGCACGGCGGCATTGCGCTCCAGTGGAAAAACCTGGGTCTTTTGTTGCAGACGACGAATTGCCGGAGAGTTGATGATACGCCCGCGATCGCTCTCGAAGATTCGCAGGATCTCATGTTCGGTTTTAACGCCCTGCGGTGAACGGTAACGACGATGCCAGTTTATTTTTTTTCGGAAATCAATCTGTGCCATGTCCTCTCCCGCGTGAGAAATACGCTTCCCCGTAAGCGCATGGTAAACTATGCCTTCAAATCGGGCTTATCGCGAGTAAATCTATGAAAATCGGCATCATTGGTGCAATGGAAGAAGAAGTTACGCTGCTGCGTGACAAAATCGAAAACCGTCAAACTATCAGTCTGGGCGGTTGCGAAATCTATACCGGCCAACTGAATGGAACCGAGGTTGCGCTTCTGAAATCGGGCATCGGTAAAGTCGCTGCGGCGCTGGGTGCCACTCTGCTGTTGGAACACTGCAAGCCAGATGTGATTATTAACACCGGTTCTGCCGGTGGCCTGGCGCCAACGCTGAAAGTGGGCGATATCGTTGTCTCGGACGAAGCACGTTATCACGACGCGGATGTCACGGCATTTGGTTACGAATACGGTCAGTTACCTGGCTGCCCGGCTGGCTTCAAAGCTGACGATAAACTGATCGCTGCCGCTGAGGCCTGCATTGCCGAACTGAATCTTAACGCTGTACGTGGCCTGATTGTCAGCGGCGACGCTTTCATCAACGGTTCTGTTGGCCTGGCGAAAATCCGCCACAACTTCCCGCAGGCCATTGCTGTAGAGATGGAAGCGACGGCAATCGCTCATGTCTGCCACAATTTTAACGTCCCGTTTGTCGTAGTACGCGCCATCTCCGACGTGGCCGATCAACAGTCTCATCTTAGCTTCGATGAGTTCCTGGCTGTTGCTGCTAAACAGTCCAGCCTGATGGTTGAGTCACTGGTGCAGAAACTGGCACATGGCTAAGTCACTGTTCAGGGCGCTGGTCGCCCTGTCTTTTCTCGCCCCTCTGTGGCTCAACGCTGCACCGCGCGTCATCACGCTTTCACCCGCCAACACTGAACTTGCTTTTGCCGCCGGGATCACGCCGGTTGGGGTCAGCAGTTATTCCGACTACCCTCCACAAGCGCAAAAGATTGAGCAGGTTTCAACCTGGCAGGGGATGAATCTCGAACGCATTGTGGCCCTTAAACCCGATCTGGTGATTGCCTGGCGTGGAGGTAATGCCGAGCGGCAGGTTGACCAGTTAGCTTCGCTGGGAATAAAAGTGATGTGGGTCGATGCGACAAGCATTGAACAAATTGCCAATGCGTTACGTCAACTGGCCCCCTGGAGCCCACAACCGGACAAGGCTGAACAAGCCGCGCAATCCCTGCTGGACCAGTACGCACAATTGAAAGCGCAATATGCTGATAAACCTAAAAAACGTGTTTTTCTGCAATTCGGCATTAATCCGCCATTTACCAGTGGAAAAGAGTCGATTCAAAACCAGGTACTCGAAGTTTGTGGCGGAGAAAACATCTTTAAAGACAGCCGGGTTCCCTGGCCGCAAGTTAGCCGCGAACAGGTGTTAGCACGCGCGCCACAGGCGATTGTCATTACCGGCGGACCGGACCAAATTCCTAAAATCAAACAATACTGGGGCGAACAGCTCAAAATTCCCGTTATTCCTCTCACGAGTGACTGGTTTGAACGTGCAAGCCCACGTATTATCCTCGCTGCACAACAGCTCTGTAATGCGCTTTCACAGGTAGATTAGCGCCTGATCTTTTCAGGTGCTCAGTGGGGATAGAACAATGCTCGTCTATTGGCTGGATATAGTCGGCACAGCGGTATTTGCCATCTCCGGCGTTTTGTTAGCCGGAAAATTGCGTATGGACCCTTTTGGTGTCCTGGTATTAGGCGTGGTTACCGCAGTAGGCGGCGGGACAATTCGCGACATGGCGCTGGATCACGGCCCGGTCTTTTGGGTGAAAGATCCCACCGATCTGGTTGTTGCAATGGTGACCAGCATGCTGACGATCGTGCTGGTGCGCCAGCCAAGACGCTTACCGAAATGGATGTTGCCGGTGCTGGATGCCGTTGGTCTGGCAGTGTTTGTCGGCATTGGCGTGAATAAAGCCTTTAATGCGGAAGCCGGTCCGTTAATCGCGGTTTGTATGGGCGTCATTACTGGCGTTGGCGGCGGGATCATTCGTGATGTACTGGCCCGCGAAATCCCCATGATTTTACGTACAGAAATCTACGCAACTGCCTGTATTATCGGCGGTATTGTCCACGCTACGGCTTATTACACATTTTCCGTACCACTGGAAACAGCCAGTATGATGGGCATGGTCGTGACGCTATTGATTCGGCTGGCGGCTATTCGTTGGCATCTTAAGCTACCGACGTTTGCGCTGGATGAGAATGGGCGTTGAAGAGAGAAGATGTGCCGGATAGTTTATCCGGCACACGAATAAGAGATTAGATGCTGAAGGAAGAACCGCAACCGCAGGTGCTTTTCGCGTTCGGGTTGGTCACGATGAAACGAGAACCTTCCAGACCTTCGGTATAGTCAACGGAACCGCCGACCAGATATTGCAGGCTCATCGGGTCAACCACCAGGCCAACGCCCTGTTTTTCGATGGTCATATCGCCTTCGTTCACCTGATCATCAAAGGTGAAACCATACTGGAAGCCGCTGCAACCGCCACCGGTGATATACACGCGTAATTTCAGATTCGGGTTATCTTCGTCAGCGATCAGGCTTTTAACTTTGTTGGCTGCTGCGTCGGTAAACTCCAGCGGCAGTGCTACGTCATCACTCATATTTTGCTCCAAACGACATCGGCAATTGGGCAAATTCTAACCCAATAATAATCGCCATTATCTAATACCCTGGTATTTCGTTCAAGTATTCTCGCTGGCTGATGCGGCCTTGCTTCGCGCCAGTTGCTCAGCTTCCTGTTTCGCCAGCGTGCGTGCAAGAATCGCCGAGTATAGCGGTTTCCCGCCGGTAAATTGCGCTAATAGTGTTGCGCCAAGACCGGTAATAATCATTGGCAAAATGAGCTGGTAGTTATCGGTCATCTCCAGAACCAGGATGATACCCGTTAACGGCGCGCGAATAGATGCCGCCAGTAACGCCCCCATTCCGGCAATAGCAAACGTCCCCGCCTCAAGGTGATATTGCGGAAACAGCTCAACGGCAACCATTCCGAAAGCGGTTCCCAGCACAGTACCCAGCGCCAGCATAGGGGCAAAAATACCGCCCGGCGCGCCGGAAGAGAAACAGAGTAAGGTGGTAATGACTCGCGCGACGAAGATAAACACCAGCATTCCCATGCTGAAGTTCCCCGCCGTGGCGATAGGAATCAGGTTAAAACCGCCGCCCGAAGTTGCTGGTGCCACAAACCCCAGCAATCCACACAGACCGCCAATCGCACCGCCCATCAGTACCCATTTGGTAATATTGCCGCCGTGCACACGATGCAGTAAATCCTGCATCCCCAACACCCATTTATTAAAAATGGGGCCGAAAATGCCAAAAATAATACCGAGGATCAGATAAAGCCATAGCGTATTAAGCGGCGCGTCAGAAAGTTTACCGACGTCAATCAGCGCAACTTCATGATTAAAAATCCGGTACATAATCGTCGACATAATGACGCCAATAAATACCGCTTTAATCGAAATTAACGTATAGCGAAACTGCGGACGCATCTCTTCGATAATAAACAAAATACCCGCCAGCGGCGCATTAAAGGCCGCAGCCAGACCCGCTGCTGCACCGGTTGCCAGCAGCGTATGGCGCGCTTCATCACCTTTCAGGCGGAATATATCAAGCACCATCCGACCGATATTACCGCCGATCTGCACGGTTGGCCCTTCACGCCCCAACACCATGCCGCCGCCGAGTGTCCCAAGCCCGCCAAAGAATTTCACAGGCAACACACGCCACCAGCGAACGGGACGTTGATCTTCCAACGCCCCTTCAATTTCCGGGATCCCCGAGCCACCGGCTTCCGGCGCGTATTTGCGCACCAAAAAGTAGCCGAACATCGCCAGCACTGCCGAACAGAGAAAAGCGACGGTTAACAGTAGCGGATAATTATCGGCCGTATGGACCAGCGCCCCCATACGTTGGTTCTGCAACCAGGCGACGCCTTTGTCAAAAGCAACCGCTGCCAGCCCGACAAGCGTGCCGACGACTGCCGCCATAAACAAAATGGCTAACGGGGTTTTATCGCGCTCAAGAAGTTGGCGAATCAGTTGTCTGCGTCGCAGGCGCGCGGCCTGCGGTGTTTCTAAAGAGGGAGTATCAGTTTTCATCCAATGATCACTTATTGGTCATACAAATAAGATGACGGCATTTTACTCGCACGTTCCATGAAAATCCTTTGCAAAGCGTAATGTTTCAAATGCACAAAACTTTTATACTCTAAGAAATCAGGATTGTACCAGTACAAGCAACCTGACGTTTGACGAGTATTTAACTTGTTATGAATAACATAGAATAGCAGCCATTCACTTTTTCTACGAATCAGGAACCCTCCATGAGTAAGTCTGAAAATCTATACAGCGCAGCGCGCGAGCTGATCCCTGGCGGTGTGAACTCCCCTGTTCGCGCCTTTACTGGCGTGGGCGGCACTCCACTGTTTATCGAAAAAGCGGACGGTGCTTATCTGTACGATGTTGATGGCAAAGCCTATATCGATTATGTCGGTTCCTGGGGGCCGATGGTGCTGGGCCATAACCATCCGGCGATCCGCAATGCCGTGATTGAAGCCGCCGAGCGTGGTTTAAGCTTTGGTGCACCGACCGAAATGGAAGTGAAAATGGCGCAACTGGTGACCGAACTGGTCCCGACCATGGATATGGTGCGCATGGTGAACTCCGGCACTGAAGCGACAATGAGTGCCATCCGCCTGGCCCGCGGTTTTACCGGTCGCGACAAAATCATTAAATTTGAAGGTTGTTACCACGGTCACGCTGACTGCCTGCTGGTGAAAGCCGGTTCTGGCGCACTCACGTTAGGCCAGCCAAACTCGCCGGGCGTTCCGGCAGATTTCGCCAAACATACATTAACCTGCACTTATAACGATCTGGCCTCGGTACGCGCCGCGTTTGAGCAATACCCGCAAGAGATTGCCTGTATTATCGTCGAGCCGGTAGCAGGCAACATGAACTGTGTTCCGCCGCTGCCAGAGTTCCTGCCGGGTCTGCGCGCACTGTGCGACGAATTTGGCTCATTGCTGATCATCGATGAAGTGATGACCGGTTTCCGCGTGGCGCTGGCTGGCGCGCAGGATTATTACGACGTGGTGCCAGACCTCACCTGCCTGGGCAAAATCATCGGCGGTGGAATGCCGGTAGGCGCATTCGGTGGTCGTCGTGATGTGATGGATGCGCTGGCCCCAACCGGTCCGGTCTACCAGGCGGGTACGCTTTCCGGTAACCCGATTGCGATGGCAGCCGGTTTCGCCTGTCTGAATGAAGTCGCGCAGCCGGGCGTTCACGAGACGCTGGATGAGCTGACAACACGTCTGGCAGAAGGTCTGCGGGAAGCGGCAGAAGAAGCCGGAATTCCGCTGGTGGTAAACCACGTTGGCGGCATGTTCGGTATTTTCTTTACCGACGCCGGGTCCGTGACGTGCTATCAGGATGTGATGGCCTGTGACGTGGAACGCTTTAAGCGTTTCTTCCATATGATGCTGGACGAAGGTGTTTACCTGGCACCGTCAGCGTTTGAAGCGGGCTTTATGTCTGTGGCGCACAGCATGGAAGATATCAATAACACCATCGATGCTGCACGTCGGGTGTTTGCGAAGTTGTGATCCAGCATGGTTTGTCGGATGCGGCGTAAACGCCTTATCCGACCTACAGATCAGGACCGTTTGTAGGCCCGATAAGACGCCACAGCGTCGCATCGGGCATCCGTTGCCGCGTAAAAGCTTTATCCATCCAGGAGTTAAGGGCCGTTATATGGAAAAATTAACGGCTCTGCTTTCTCAACAAATAGATAAAATACGGCGCGCCGATAAAGGTCGACAGCAGCCCCGCTGGGATCTGGAATGGAAACAGCACCATCCGCCCACACCAGTCAGCGAACACCAGCAGTAAACCACCCACCAGCGCCGAAATTACGATGTGTGGCATCGTCCGTCGAAAGCCCATCATCCGCGCAATATGCGGTGCCATTAAACCAACAAAACTCAACGGTCCAATGGTCATTGTCGCGGTCGCCGTCAGGCAAGCCGCTAACAGCAGCAGCGCAATTCGCGTCGGCGTCAGCGCCATTCCCACTGCTCGTGCGGTATCACCGCCCAGCGGTAAAATGGTCAGCCAGCGGCGGCACAGCGGGGTAATCGCCAGCAAAATTACCATCACAATTCCCGTGCGCCAGACCTGCGCCTCGGTCGCGTTGTAGGTCGAACCGGAAATCCACGTCAGCACTTGCGCCATTCGCGGGTCACCACTTGCCTGCAACATCATCAAAAGCATGGTGAACGCGGTACTTAAGGCCATCCCCGCCAGTAACATGCGGTGTGGGGAAAATCCACCGCGTCCGGCAGCAATCATAATGATCAACAGCGTCACCGCCGCGCCGAGACTGCCCGCGGGTAACAGCCAGCCAAAGGCATTACCCGGCACCAAAAACAGCATCAACACCACACCAA
Organism: Escherichia sp. 94.0001; assembly: GCF_013369155.2. Taxonomy (NCBI): domain Bacteria; kingdom Pseudomonadati; phylum Pseudomonadota; class Gammaproteobacteria; order Enterobacterales; family Enterobacteriaceae; genus Escherichia; species Escherichia sp. 94.0001. The sequence goes on from NZ_JABWMS020000004.1 coordinate 50,953, forward strand.
ACGCCGCGCCGGAACTAATCCCCAGCACTTCCGGGCTTGCCATCGGGTTTCCGGTCAGCCGCTGAATAATACAGCCCGCCACCGCCAGCATGACGCCCGCAAACAGCGCCGCCATAATTCGCGGCCAGCGCCAGGGCATCAAATCCTCGAGCAGCGCCCCGCTCGCCCACGTCCAGCCGTGCGCATCACGACCAAACGACAGCGCCACCACCACAGCCATCAACAGCAGCACGCCGCCCGCGAGGGCAAACGCCAGCACATGTTGGCGTTCAGCAGCGACACGATCGTTCACCTTCATATCCGGCGCGCTAATGCTGCGTAAACGCGGCAGCAGCCACAGCAGCAGCGGCGCACCGATGAGCGCAGTGACCGAACCGGTAGAAACTTCCATCCACACGCGAGTCAGCCAGAGGATGATTTGATCGGAAAGCCAGAGGATCAGCGCACCAATCAGTGACGCCAGCAGCAGTCTTGGCAGCAGACGCCGCGCCCCCAGCATTTTTGCCAGCAGCGGCGCGAACAACCCGATAAAGCCGATAATCCCCACCGCGTTCACCAACAGAGCACTGATGACTATCGCCAGCGACAGCGCCGCCAGACGCGCGAGCGATAAAGCCAGTCCGAGATTACGCGCCACGCCATCATCAAGCCCCATCAGGGTTAATGGACGAAGTAGCAGTAACGTCAACATCACGCCGCCCAGCAGCTGTGGCCATAAACGCTCAACGCCGCCCCAGTCGGTTTGCGTCAGCGTTCCGGTACTCCACAGGAACATGCTTTGCAGCTGGTCGTGATGGAAGATAACCAGTAACTGATTGATTGCCCCGCAATAAAGGCTCACCACAAGCCCCGCGAGGATCAGCGTTACCGGAGAAAGCCGTTTCCCCCACGCGACGCCAAAGACAATTAAGCCAACCACACAAGCCCCTGCCAATGCAGCAAACTGGCTCGCCATAGCACCAGGGATCGCCCAGAGCGTGGTGACGGTAATCCCCAGTTGCGCGCCTGTTGCAACGCCCAGCGTGGTCGGCTCCGCCAGCGGGTTACGTAACACTTGCTGAAACAGCACGCCCACCAGTCCCAGACCCGCGCCCACCAGCAGCGAAATCGCCAGACGCGGCATCAAGCTGTAGTGAAAAATCATCTGCTCGATGACATCGATATCCGGCGACCAGGTGGCCTGCACCCACTGGCTACGCGGCAGCGCCTGCGAGAAGTTCATCCAGGTTAGCATCGCTGCGGCAATCACCAGCAGCGCCAACAATAACGCCGAGAAAAGCGCAATACGTTTACTCACGCTTTACCTCCAATGGCGTTATCCAGAATACGCACAAAGTGCATTGCCGAGAGCGTCGCACCATAAAACCAGACTGCAGGTACGCGCTGAAAGCGTCCGGCGCGGACAAACGGCATAGCCTGCCACAGCGGCGTCGCCATTAGGGTGTCCATGTCTTTGCTGTTGTCGTGATCAAAACAGAGCACATCAACGTCTTTATACGCTGCCAGACGATCGATACTGACGGCGGTACTGCCCCAGAAGTTGGTTTCCCCTTGCCAGGCATTTGGGATGCCGTACTCATCAAGAATTTCCTGGAACAAGCTGTTTGGACCGAACACCAGCATATGACGCGGATCGATAAGTGTCGTCAGTAATAACGGACGCGCACCACGCTTCACAAAGCGGGGTTTCATGCTGCGGATAAAGTCTTCATAGTGCGCTAAATGCGTTTCTGCTGCGCTTTGCAGGTTAAGTAAATCTGCCATTTCCGTCAGCGATTTACGCGCCATCGCCAGCGGCTGTTTGCCGTCGCTGAAGTTAAATCCGCGCCCCGGCGCAATACGTGCCAGCATTTCTGGCGAAGGGCCATACCCTGCCGACCAGACCATAAACGACGGCTTCATTTCGGTCAGCAGTTCAAGGTTAGGTTCTGTCCGCAAACCGACGTCAATCACCGATTCAGGTAATGGCGGTTCGCTGACCCACAGGCGATAGTTGATGGTATCCGCCACGCCGTAAGGCACGATGCCGAGCGCCAGCAGTAATTCCACCGGCAACCACTCCAGCGCCACAATACGCTTTGGATCAATAGCCGCCGCGCGGGCGGTATTCATTTGCCATAACAACGGAGAAAGCGCCATCGCTGTTAACAGTCGACGGCGCGTAATTAGAGGTAAGCCACTCATCAATAAACAAAACTCACAGGTGCAGCACCCGCCGGATGCGGCAAAATACCCATCGGGATGCCATAAATCATTTCGAGGGTTTCGCCGCGCATAATTTCCGCAGGCGTTCCCTGAGCAATCATTTCACCGCCGCGCAGGGCGACCAGATAATCACAGTAACGCGCAGCCATATTGATATCGTGCAGCACGGCAATGACCGTCAGGCCACGCTCCTGACTTAAACGATGCACCAGCGCCAGCACATCAACCTGGTGGGCGATATCCAGCGCCGAGGTCGGTTCGTCGAGCAACAGACAACGGCTATCCTGCGCCACCAGCATGGCGATCCACGCCCGTTGACGTTCGCCGCCAGAGAGGCTATCGACCAGCCGATGCGCCAGTGGTTTTAAGCCAACCAGCGAGATAGCCTCTTCGACCTTTTCGCGATCTGCCGCGCCAAAGCGCCCCAGCGCGCCATGCCACGGGTAACGACCAATCGCCACCAGTTCACGCACCGTCATCCCTTCTGCCGGAGGAAGCTGCTGCGGCAAATAAGCCACTTTGCGAGCAAACGCTTTGCTGCTCCAGCTTTCCAGCGGCTGGGCATCAAGAAGAATCTCCCCTTCTGACGGTGGCTGATGGCGGCCCAACATTTTTAACAGCGTGGATTTACCAGAGCCGTTGTGACCAATCAGACCGGTCACTTTCCCGGCAGGAAAGGTTAACGACAGCGGATGCAAAAGCGTGCGCCCGGGCACACGAAAGGAGATATTACGCAGTGCAAAAGTGGTATCGGAATGATTCGTGTATTCCTGCATAACAGCCAACTTGTGAAACGGGCACGGAAATCCGTGCCCCAAAAGAGAAATTAGAAACGGAAGGTTGCGGTTGCAACGACCTGACGTTCTGCGCCCCAGAAGCAGCCATAGGTATTAAAGCAGCTGGCAACGTATTCACGATCGAACAGGTTGTTGACATGCAGCGCCACGTTGGAGCCAGCCATGCCGACCCGCGCCAGATCATAACGCACTAACGCATCCACGACCGTATAACTTCCCACTTTAAAGGAGTTAGCCGGATCACCATAGCTGGAGCCAGTATAACGACCACCAGTACCCAGCGTCAGGCCAGAAAGCGGACCATCAAAGAAGGTGTAGTCAGCCCACAGCGAAGCCATATGTTTTGGCACCTGCGCAGGCGTATTGCCTTTGTAGGTAGTATCGGTGGTGTATTCTGCATCGGTGTAAGTATAAGAACCAACTACGTTAACACTCGCCGACAGCGCCGCTTTCGCTTCGATTTCTACGCCACGCGCGCGGATTTCACCACCTTCAACCGAGAAGAAGGAACCCTCAGGGTCCGCCATCAGGTTGTTGGTTTTAGTGAGATTATACACAGCACCAGTAACCACAATTGGGCGATCTTCCGGTACATATTTCACGCCGACCTCATACTGCTTACCTTTAGACGGCGCAAAAATATTACCATCCTTCCCAACTTGTGAAGAAGGTTCAAACGATTCGCTATAGCTGAAGTAAGGTGTTACACCATTATCAAACAGGTAGTTAACACCACCACGCCAGGTAAACTGTTTGTCATCACGTTTATCGGTCGTCCCTTCAACGCGGTTATGAGACTCTTGATCCGCCCAGTCATAACGACCGCCCAGGGTGACCAGCACTTTATCCCACTGCGCCTGATCCTGAACATAAACACCCGTTTGTTTCTGCTTATTCAGAATGCGGTAAGGGCCGGAGTTTGCCGGATCTTTCGCATTGAAGTCGAAATCGGTATTCACCGGATTGTACAGATCGAGCAGCGGTACGGAGTCGTCGTAACCAAACCAGGCGTTGATGTCATTACGCATACGCATAAAGTCGACACCGGTCAGCAGAGTGTGGTCGATATCGCCAGTGGCAAACTTGCTCTGCAACTGGGTATCAACGGAGAAGTTTTGCAGCTTCTCATCATCAACGACGTATTTACGTGCCAGGTAGTGACCTTTATCGGCTGGCGCTAAAGCGGCACACTGTTTGCTGTAAGCATTCGCCGGATCGGAGCAGACGCCGTAACCATAAACGCTGTTTTGCGAGGTTTTGTTTTCAGCAAAGCGCAGGTTCTGACGCACCGTAAAGGTGTCATTAAACTCGTGGTCGAAGCTATAGCCCACCATCTTCTCATTACGAGAATAGGTGTTGTTCTTCGCTCCTTCGTTAAAGTCCGTCGGCAGACGTTTACCGTTTGGCAGCGGCTCAACGGTCCCCTCTTTCGGCAGCCAGCCGTAATAACCGGTTTCCGGTTCATTCTGGAAGTAAGAGAGGAAAGTGAAATTGGTTTTATCGTCCGGACGCCAGGTAAACGCTGGCGCAATGGCATAACGCTGCTCTTCCGCGCCCTTTTGCTGGGCATTGGCAGAGCGCGCCAGTCCGGTCAGACGATAAGAGTAAACGCCGTCATCATCCAGCGCATCGCTAAAGTCGAAACCGGTCTGGAACAGGCTGTCTGTGCCCGCTTTAAATTGGATTTCTTTCAGCGGTTCGGTGGTTGGGCGCTTGCTGACCATATTTAACAGGCCGCCAGGGCTACTTTTACCGTAAAGAACAGAAACAGGGCCACGCATAATTTCAGCGCGTTCCAGCATATACGGGTCAATAACTGCATCGTTATAGAAGTTGCCTTGCAACTTCAGACCATTCAGATAGTTATTCTGGCTTTGGCCTTCTGCTGCAAAACCACGAATAATCAAATGATCATAAGTGTTTGATGCACCACGCGTACCGACCGAAACGCCTGGCGTATAGCTAAGCGCTTCTTTTACTGACTTAGGCTGATGCAGCGCCATTTCTTCGGCAGTGACAACAGAAATTGACTGCGGCACTTTTTGAATCGGTGTATCGGTTTTGGTGCCGGTAGCGGACTGTCGCGCCGCAATAGTTGCAGCCGGCCCCCATGCGCTTTCTTGCGGCGCTGGTGCAGCGGTAACGGTGATAGTGTCTTCTTTCGGTTCAACCGCTGCCTGTGCATAAACAGACATGCCGCTAACCGCTGTGGCTACTACAACTGCGATTTTACGCAGTGAGTGTTTTGGCTGAGCAGTTTTGGAACGCGCCATTGGTATATCTCTGATGTAAAGTGAATGATAACGTAAACGAGAATGATTATTATAAAGATAAGATAATATTCGAAACGCTGGCGGGTTCGCAAGCGGTACGCAATCTGAGCGTTCCTGAAGGGTTAATAAACAACCAGATGAAAAAAAAGGGTTAATACTTTAGGTGGGATGTTATTTTACCGGATGGCGACTCGCCATCCGGTATGTCACGCTTAGACGTTAATTACTACCAAACATATCCTTGATCCAACCTGCTACGCCGTCACTGTCTTTCTGCTCTTGCTGAGCAGGTTGCTGTTGCGGTTGTTGCTGCGGCTGAGAAGACTGATCAAACGGATTGCCTGACGGTTGCTGCTGAATCTCACTCTGCTGGCACAGCGATTGCGGATCGCTGGTCCAGACCGGCAAGACACGCATGCCACCGCTGCAAACAAAGTTGCCGTCGTAGTCCACGCCCATATCTGCAATATCTTCTGGTGGAACAAGATTCAGCGGTGTTGGTGTCTGGTTAGCCAGATAACGCTGATAAATCGACATTGCCCCACTGGCACCATACAGTTTGGTCGGCTGGTTGTTATCACGGCCTACCCAGGTGATGGTCACCGTGCTGCCGTCAATGCCCGCAAACCAGGTATCCACGTTGTTGTTGGTAGTCCCGGTTTTGCCCGCCAGATGCAGGTTCGGGTATTTCGCCCCAAGCTGACGACCCGTACCGCGTTGTACCACCTGCTGCATGGTCCATAGTGTCAGATACGCCGCCTGCGCCGGAACCGCGCGTTCCGCCTGCGGGAAGCTCTGATACAACACCTTGCCATCTTCCGCGATTACCGAACGCAGCGCAGAAAGCGGTGCTCGGTTACCACCGCTGGCGATGGTCTGGAACGCCTGCGCCACTTCAATTGGCGTTAAGTTCAACGCCCCCAGCAGCATTGCCGGAACCGGATGCAGCTGATCTTTCGGTACGCCCAGTTTAATCCAGGTATCCGTAACCGCAGGCAGCCCCAGCGCCATCCCCAGATTTACCGTCGGCACGTTCATCGAACGAGTCAACGCATCCACCAGCATCACTCTGCCACTTTCGCTATAACGACGATCATCGTTCTGCGGTGACCAGACCTGGCCATTCGGCTGACGCAGCGCGATTGGCGCATCGGCAATCCACGTGTTCAGGCGATAGATTTTCGGCTGGCTTAAGGCCGTCAGATAAGTCGCTGGTTTTGCAAGGGAACCAATCGAACGACGCGCCTGCATCGCACGGTTGTAACCTGCAAACTGCGGCTCAGAACCACCAACCATCGCACGAACTTCACCACTAAAGCGGTCGACGACCACAATTGCCGTTTCCAGATCGCTTAACTTACGCTGTTTCTTCAGTGCCGGAATGCCTTCCACGGCGGCTTTTTCCGCCGCGTCCTGAGCCACCGAGTCAAAGGTAGTGAAGATCTTCACGCCGGAGAGATCTTTTACCTTATCGCCTAATTTCGCCTGCAGCTCCTGACGCACCAGTTGCATAAAGGCTGGCTGTGGAGAGATTACCCCACCACGCGGCTGAACCCCCAGCGGACGTGCACTCAACATGTCATAGAGCTCTTGATCAATAATCTGCTGTTGTTGCAGCAGACGCAGCACCAGGTTACGTCGCTCCAGCGCCAGTTTCGGGTTACGCCACGGGTTGTAGATGGACGCTCCTTTCACCATACCAACCAACAGCGCCTGCTGGTCGAGGCTCAATTCTTCTACCGGGCGACCAAAGTAATACAAGCTCGCCAGCGGGAAACCGCGGATTTCGTTGTCGCCGCTCTGACCGAGATACACCTCGTTCATATACAGCTCAAGAATGCGGTCTTTGCTGTAACGCGCATCCATGATCAGCGCCATGTAGGCTTCGTTCGCTTTACGCCAGTAAGAACGTTCGCTGGAGAGGAACAGGTTTTTCACCAACTGTTGCGTCAGTGTACTCGCTCCCTGCACCGTGCGTCCGGCGGTCAGGTTTGCCAGCACCGCACGTCCTATGGAGTAGAGACTGATCCCATCATGCTCGTAGAAATGACGGTCTTCAGTCGCCAACAACGTATCCACCAGCAAATCCGGGAAACCACTGCGCGGCACAAACAGACGTTGCTCGCCGTTTGGTGAGGAGATCATGGTGATCAGACGCGGATCAAGACGGAAGAAACCAAACTGACGGTTGTTCTCCATATTGACGATGGTCGCCAGATGATCACCATCAAAAGTCAGACGCGCACGCACCTGTCCTTCTTTACTGTCCGGGAAATCAAACGGACGGCGGATCATTTCAATGCTGTTGGCCTGCACGGTAAATTCGCCAGGGCGCGTCATTTTCGACACCTGACGATACTGGGTCGCCTCCAGCAGCTTCACCATCTCGTTTTTGCTGATGGTCATATCTGGCTCAAGGTTGACCATTCGGCCATAAACAGCCGCAGGCAATTGCCAGACTTTGCCATCAATACGGCTACGAATTTTTTGATCGAGATAAACGCCGTAAATGGCGATCAGCACGGCAAAAACGATAGCCAGTTTTAGCAGCAGCCATAGCCAGCCGCGTTTGCCACGAGGCTTACGCCCTTTGCCTTTGCCCTTACCTTTGCGCGGCATCGGTTCTTCATCCTCATAGTCATCATAATCGTCGTAACCATCGTCATCTTCGTAACGACGACGGCTTACCTTTTGTTTGACCGGACGCGTCGGTTTCCCTTTGCGTCCAATTGGCTCGCGGTCATTCCCGGCCATGCTTTTTCTCCGCAATATTCAGGCGCAAAAGCCCGATTTTCTGTTCTTCTGTAACAAGACAGAAGAAGATATCTCTCAAATTTACTTTGGTCTTCATGAATACTTTTTCGTCCGTCGCGTCGGTGCGGTATTTGCCGGATCATCCGGCCAGACGTGTTTGGGATAACGCCCTTTCATCTCTTTTTGCACATCGCGATACGCTCCTTTCCAGAAGGCGCTCAAATCTCGTGTGATTTGCAGCGGCCTTTGGGCAGGGGAAAGCAACTCCAGCACCAGCGGCACACGCCCCTGGGCGATCGTCGGATTGGTGGCCTCGCCAAACATCTCCTGCATTCTCACCGCCAGCGCGGGCGGGTTATCTTCATGGTAACGAATGGCGATCCGGCTTCCCGTCGGCACAGTGTAATGCGCAGGCAATTCACTATCCAGACGTTGCTGCATCCCCCAATCAAGTAATCCGCGTAGCGCCTGATAAATATCGAGTGATTTCAGGCCGCGTAGCGAATGTACGCCTGCCATATGCGGCAGTAGCCACGTTTCCAGCGTCGCCAACAAACTTTCATCATCAACCGCTGGCCAGTCATATTCTGGCAACCACCTGGCGGCGCATAACAAACGCAAGCGTAGCTGTTCCGCTTCCGGCGTCCAGTTAAGCACGCTTAAGCCTTTTTCACGAATGCCGTTAAGCATCGCCTGATGCAGCTCGTCTTCTGAAGGCTTCGCCAGCGGCTGCACTTTTACCGTCAGTTGACCAATTTGCAGCCGACGCCACGCTTTCAGCGTACCTTGCGCGTCATCCCACTCCACGGTGTCAGACTGCTGTACCAACTGCGGACAGCGTTGTACTAATTCATCGATATCGACCGGTAGCGCCAGTAAAATCCGCGCATCCGGCGAGGCGGTGCCCTGCAATAATAACGGTGCGATCAACCATTCGTGGCGGCTTAGCGCATCGTCGGCATCGAGCATTGCCCCCATGCCGTTTGCCAGTTGATAGCGCCCCTCTTGCCCACGGCGGCGAGCGATGCGATCGGCAAACGCTCCGGCAAGTAACGGTGCGATAAGCGAACTGTCTGCCTCACCGCCGCATACGTTTAAGCGCTTTAACAGTTGCTGGCTACGTTGCTGCCAGGCTGGTTGATTGCGCGAAAACGCCACGCCCAGATCGATATTGCCCATCCGTGGTGGCTCTTCGAGAATAGCGGTAATTTTTGCAGCGGTAGCAGCTTCGTCGTCGCTCCTTGCGCTCACCAGCATTGCCGCTAAACGCGGATCGTTACCCAGCGTCGCCATTTTCTGCCCTTTCGTGCTTAGCCGTTCACCGTCCATCGCCCCCAGCATCCGTAACAGGCGTTTCGCGGCCTGTAAATTCACGGCTGGCGGTTGATCCAGCCAGCTCATCTGCGTCGGATCGCTGCATCCCCATTGCAGTAATTCCATCAGCAAACCGGAGAGATCGCTTTGTAAGATTTCCGGTTCACTTTGCGCGGAGGCGCGTTCTGCTTGTTCTTTGGCGATTAAATGTAAACAGATCCCCGGCTCCAGACGTCCGGCACGCCCCGCACGCTGCGTCATAGATGCCTGACTAACGCGTTGAGTAATCAGCCGCGTAAGCCCCGTGCGCGGATCAAAGCGCGCCACACGTTCCTGAGCACAATCCACCACCAGACGAATACCTTCGATGGTTAAACTGGTTTCAGCAATATTGGTCGCCAGCACCACTTTGCGCATCCCTTGTGGTGCCGGAAGGATCGCTTTTCGCTGATCGTTCAGCGACAACGCGCCATACAGCGGGCAGAGCAACACATCACTACCGATGCGCGAAGCCAGTTGTTCCTGAACGCGCTGAATTTCTCCGACACCAGGTAAAAATAACAGTAATGAGCCGCTTTCCTGATGCAGCAATTCGGCGGTGGCAACCGCCACGGCTTCATCAAAACGCTGATGAGCGGGCAGCGGTAAATATCGGCGTTCAACCGGAAACGAGCGCCCTTCTGAGATGACGACGGGCGCTTCTGGCAGCATCTGCTGCAAGCGGTCATTGTCCAGCGTAGCCGACATAATCAGTTGTTTAAGGTCGTCACGCAGACCCTGTTGCACATCGAGTAACAGCGCCAACGCCAGATCCGCCTGCAAGCTGCGCTCATGAAACTCATCGAGGATCACCAATCCAACGCCGCTCAGTTCAGGGTCACGCTGGATCATGCGCGTCAACACGCCTTCGGTAACTACTTCCAGGCGTGTATTTGGCCCGACACAGTTTTGCGCGCGCATCCGGTAGCCTACCGTATCACCTGTTTTTTCGTTAAGCAGTTCCGCCAGTCGTTGCGCAACGTTACGCGCCGCCAGACGACGCGGCTCCAGCAGGATAATTTTTCCGTTAATGCCGGGATGCGCCAGCAGTTGCAGCGGCAGCCAGGTTGATTTCCCGGCCCCGGTCGGCGCACTTAATAACACCTGCGGTGCACCATCGAGGGCAGCAAGTAACTCAGGTAAGACGGCAGCAACGGGCAACGACGACACAAAACGCTCCAGAGGGTTAACATTCTTCGCGCCACATTGTAGCATCGCGGTAATGCATAACCGAGTACCTCACATGTCTGAACCGCAACGGCTGTTCTTTGCTATCGACTTACCTGCAGAAATCCGCGAACAGATTATCCACTGGCGCGCCGCACAGTTCCCACCAGACGCGGGACGTCCGGTCGCCGCCGATAATTTACATCTGACACTGGCATTTTTAGGCGAAGTGAGCGCAGAGAAAGAGAAGGCGCTTTCTCTTTTAGCCGGACGGATTCGTCAGCCCGGTTTCACACTCACGCTTGATGACGCCGGTCAGTGGCTGCGTTCGCGTGTGGTGTGGTTAGGGATGCGTCAGCCGCCACGCGGCTTAATCCAGTTGGCGAATATGCTTCGTTCACAAGCTGCACGCAGCGGTTGTTTTCAAAGCAATCGACCGTTTCATCCACATATCACCTTATTGCGCGACGCCAGCGAGGCGGTGACAATCCCGCCGCCAGGCTTTAACTGGTCGTATACGGTGACGGAGTTCACCCTTTACGCCTCCTCGTTTGCCCGTGGGCGCACACGCTACACGCCGCTAAAACGCTGGGCGCTAACGCAATAACAAGGATTGTCGCAATGGAATTTTCTCCCCCTCTACAGCGCGCGACGCTAATTCAACGTTACAAACGCTTTTTAGCCGATGTGATCACACCCGATGGTTGCGAATTAACGCTACACTGCCCGAATACGGGTGCGATGACCGGATGTGCAACGCCTGGCGATACCGTCTGGTATTCAACTTCAGACAACACAAAACGGAAATACCCACACACCTGGGAGTTAACCCAAAGCCAAAGCGGCGCATTTATTTGCGTCAATACACTTTGGGCTAACAGGTTGACGAAAGAGGCTATCCTTAATGAATCCATTTCAGAACTGTCAGGATATAGCTCTCTGAAAAGCGAAGTAAAATACGGCGCCGAACGCAGCCGTATTGACTTCATGTTGCAGGCGGATTCGCATCCAGACTGCTATATTGAAGTGAAATCGGTTACGTTAGCGGAGAACGAACAGGGATATTTTCCCGATGCGGTCACTGAACGAGGTCAGAAACACCTTCGGGAGTTGATGAGCGTAGCGGCTGAAGGCCAGCGTGCGGTTATCTTTTTCGCCGTGCTGCATTCAGCCATTACACGGTTTTCACCCGCGCGCCACATCGATGAGAAATACGCGCAACTATTGTCAGAAGCTCAACAGAGGGGGGTAGAAATTCTGGCTTACAAAGCAGAACTTTCTGCTGAAGGCATGGCTCTTAAAAAATCACTGCCGGTTACATTGTAGTAGAGTAAGTAACTGGTTAATTTACATTCTGGTCGCGTGCGCAAATACGCTTTTCCTCACACAGTTGTCAAGTGTTACGTTTAGATAATTGCTATCCGGAAAAGCTTCTGCTATTTATAGCGGCCTCATTTTTCCCCCGAACATGGGGATCGATAGTGCGTGTTAAGGAGAAGCAACATGCAAGAAGGGCAAAACCGTAAAACATCGTCCCTGAGTATTCTCGCCATCGCTGGGGTGGAGCCATATCAGGAGAAGCCGGGCGAAGAGTATATGAACGAAGCCCAGCTGGCGCACTTCCGTCGTATTCTGGAAGCATGGCGTAATCAACTCAGGGATGAAGTCGATCGCACCGTTACACATATGCAGGATGAAGCAGCCAACTTCCCGGATCCGGTAGACCGTGCAGCCCAGGAAGAAGAGTTCAGCCTCGAACTGCGTAACCGCGATCGCGAGCGTAAGCTGATCAAAAAGATCGAGAAAACGCTGAAAAAAGTGGAAGACGAAGATTTCGGCTACTGCGAATCTTGCGGCGTTGAAATTGGTATTCGTCGTCTGGAAGCGCGCCCGACAGCCGATCTGTGCATCGACTGCAAAACGCTGGCTGAAATTCGCGAAAAACAGATGGCTGGCTAATTACAGCCGTTCCATCACGTTTACCACAGGCGGGAAATGCTCCCGCCTTATTTTTTGTTCAACGAGATGACAGACACACACTATATTGGTCGCTTCGCCCCCTCTCCTTCTGGCGAGCTTCATTTTGGCTCTCTGATTGCCGCGCTTGGAAGCTTTCTACAGGCTCGCGCCCGGCAAGGTCGCTGGCTTGTTCGCATTGAAGATATCGATCCGCCTCGTGAAGTTCCCGGTGCCGCAGAGACCATCCTGCGCCAGCTGGAACATTACGGTCTACACTGGGACGGCGATGTTCTCTGGCAATCGCAACGTCACGACGCCTATCGCGAAGCACTCGCATGGTTACATGAGCAAGGGTTAAGTTATTACTGCACCTGCACGCGCGCACGTATTCAAAGCATTGGCGGTATTTACGACGGTCATTGCCGGGAGTTGCATCATGGGCCAGAAAACGCTGCTGTACGTATTCGCCAGCAGCATCCGGTCACCCAGTTTACTGACCAGCTGCGCGGCATTATTCATGCCGACCAAAAACTGGCGCGGGAAGATTTTATTATTCATCGTCGTGATGGTTTATTTGCCTATAACCTGGCGGTGGTGGTGGATGATCACTTCCAGGGCGTGACAGAAATTGTTCGTGGCGCGGATTTGATCGAACCCACGGTGCGCCAAATCTCGCTGTACCAGCTTTTTGGCTGGCAGGTGCCAGATTACATTCATTTGCCACTGGCACTTAATCCACAAGGCGCTAAACTTTCCAAGCAGAATCATGCGCCTGCGTTGCCAAAAGGCGATCCTCGGCCGGTGTTAATCGCGGCACTTCAATTTCTGGGCCAGCAGGCAGAAACACACTGGCAGGATTTCAGCGTTGAGCAAATTCTCCAGTCAGCCGTCACAAACTGGACGCTGACTACCATTCCTGAGTCGGCAATTGTAAATTCAACATTCTCAAATGCGTCATGCTGAGCTATGATTAGCCGCTATTTTTTTGTCCTGAATGATGTTTGACACTACCGAGGTGTACTATTTTTACCCGAGTCGCTAATTTTTGCCGCAAGGTGCTAAGCCGCGAGGAAAGCGAGGCTGAACAGGCAGTCGCCCGTCCACAGGTGACGGTGATCCCGCGTGAGCAGCATGCTATTTCCCGCAAAGATATCAGTGAAAATGCCCTGAAGGTAATGTACAGGCTCAATAAAGCGGGATACGAAGCCTGGTTGGTTGGCGGCGGCGTGCGCGACCTGTTACTTGGCAAAAAGCCGAAAGATTTTGACGTAACCACTAACGCCACGCCTGAGCAGGTGCGCAAACTGTTCCGTAACTGCCGCCTGGTAGGTCGCCGTTTCCGTCTTGCTCATGTGATGTTTGGCCCAGAGATTATCGAAGTCGCAACCTTCCGTGGACACCACGAAGGTAACGTCAGCGACCGCACGACCTCCCAACGCGGGCAAAACGGCATGTTGCTGCGCGACAACATTTTCGGCTCCATCGAAGAAGACGCCCAGCGCCGCGATTTCACTATTAATAGTCTGTATTACAGCGTGGCAGATTTTACCGTCCGTGATTACGTTGGCGGCATGAAGGATCTGAAGGACGGCGTTATCCGTCTGATTGGTAACCCGGAAACGCGCTACCGTGAAGATCCGGTACGTATGCTGCGCGCGGTTCGTTTTGCCGCCAAATTGGGCATGCGCATCAGCCCGGAAACCGCAGAACCGATCCCACGCCTGGCTACCCTGCTGAACGATATTCCTCCTGCACGCCTGTTTGAAGAATCGCTTAAACTGCTACAAGCGGGCTACGGTTACGAAACCTATAAACTGTTGTGTGAATACCATCTGTTCCAGCCGCTGTTCCCGACCATTACCCGCTACTTTACGGAAAATGGTGACAGTCCAATGGAGCGGATCATTGAGCAGGTGCTGAAGAATACTGACACGCGTATTCATAACGATATGCGCGTCAACCCGGCGTTCCTGTTTGCCGCCATGTTCTGGTATCCCCTGCTGGAAACAGCACAGAAAATCGCGCAAGAGAGCGGCCTGACTTATCACGACGCTTTCGCGCTGGCAATGAACGATGTGTTAGACGAAGCCTGCCGTTCACTGGCGATCCCGAAACGGCTAACCACTTTAACGCGTGATATCTGGCAGTTACAGTTGCGCATGTCCCGCCGTCAGGGTAAACGCGCATGGAAATTACTCGAACATCCGAAGTTCCGTGCCGCTTATGACCTGCTGGCACTGCGTGCTGAAGTAGAACGCAACGCCGAGCTACAACGTCTGGCGAAATGGTGGGGTGAGTTCCAGGTTTCCGCGCCGCCGGACCAAAAAGGGATGCTTAACGAACTGGATGAAGAACCGTCACCGCGTCGTCGTACTCGTCGCCCGCGCAGACGTGCGCCGCGCCGTGAGGGCACCGCATGACAGTGGCGTATATTGCTATCGGCAGCAATCTGGCCTCTCCGCTGGAGCAGGTCAATGCTGCCCTGAAGGCAATAGATGACATTCCTGAAAGCCGCATTCTTGCCGTTTCTTCGTTTTACCGCACCCCACCACTGGGGCCGCAAGATCAACCCGATTACTTAAACGCAGCCGTGGCGCTGGAAACCTCTCTTACAGCTGAAGAACTCCTCAACCACACACAGCGTATTGAGTTGCAGCAAGGTCGCGTCCGCAAAGCTGAACGCTGGGGACCGCGCACGCTCGATCTTGATATCATGTTGTTTGGTAATCAGGTCATAAACACTGAGCGCCTGACCGTTCCGCACTATGATATGAAGAATCGTGGATTTATGTTGTGGCCGCTGTTTGAGATCGCGCCGGAACTGGTGTTTCCTGATGGTGAAACGCTGCAAGCAAGACTCACTACTTTCCCTCCCTGCCCACAGCACTGGTAAACCACATTTCTGGAAAAGCGTATTGGGTAATGCAATGTTGTATAATATTATTTTATAGTTTCAATGAATTAATTCTCTCTCCCCCATCATAAAAATCACAAAAAAACAGCATTAAACATATAATTACGGCAAATATATTTTCATTACCTATATTAACTTTTCTCTTTATAAGAGGTTTTTAATGATAATGAACCAGTTTATTCTGGGTACTATGCCTCACTCCCGGTATTAGCACTGGATAGCGCTTAACTGGATTCTGTCAGGCTGGGACGGGGCAACAAGAGCATACAACGACCAGTCCTTAACGCGTGATTATTAATTTCTACAGCGTATCATCATATTATTTAAATCTGCCCAACCTCACCAAATACATTCATAAAATGCATAATGATAATAAATCATAAAATACATTCACCGAAGATATTTCTCTTTAAAGAGCGTGACATTTATAATAAGTATTGGTGAGAAAAATCACCCCCATTAATTTTTATAAGGATATTCCCATGTTAAAAAAAAGTGCTATTGCTGCGGCATTAGTGATGTTCACCACTTCTGCTTTCGCGCTGGATGGCGGTCAATTAGATTTCGCGGGTTTGGTGAGTGACAACACTTGCGTCTTGCACGTCAACGGTGGCGCCCAGGACGGTCAGATTACCCTGCAAACCGCCACAACCACTGAAGTTAATCAGGCCGGTGTTGTCCAACTTGCCAGCCCTGGCGCAAAACCGGAAGCCTTCTCTATTACGATCGATTGCTCGGACGATCCACAGGGCGCCTCTGCCAATCTGAGCATGGGTTCCGTGTTCTTCAGCAACAGTCAGGGCACTCTGAACAACGATCTCTCCATTAGCCAGGCGGCTACCGGGGTCGCGATTGCCATTCACTACCTTACCGATGCCACTACCTACGAACAGATGAGAGTGAACGACAGCACTGATGTTAAAAACCTGCTGTTTACCAACGGCAAAGCGGTTTACAACTTTAAAGCGTCATATGTAAAACAGGCAGCAACAGTTAACGCAACGGCAGGTTATGTCAAAACCAACGCCGCTTATACAGTGACTTACCAGTAAATATCTGCATCACCCGACAGCCCACGGGCTGTTGGGTCACTCAATAAGGATAGTGTTATGACCAGGATGTGTCAGTTTATTGTTTCCACTGCTTTCGTCGCATCGACAGCCGTTTTCAGCCTCACCGCGCAAGCAGATATTGTGCTTTCCGGTACGCGCATTATTTATAATGCCGACCAGAAAGACGTCACATTGCGCATGGAAAACAAAGGTGCCCGCCCACTATTAGTTCAGACCTGGATTGATACCGGCAGCGAAAATGCCGACCCCAGCACACTGAAAGTGCCTTTTACCGTGACGCCGCCGGTTTCCCGCGTTGATGGTAAAAAAGGCCAAACGGTTAAAATTGCCTGGAGCGCCAGCCAGACCCTTCCAGCCGATCGCGAAAGCGTTTATTGGTTCAATGCGCTGGAAGTTCCCCCCAAGATGAACGATGCCGATGCCAAGGGAAAAAACATTCTGCAATTGGCTTTCCGTACCCGTATCAAGCTGTTCTATCGCCCAACCGGCCTGGCGGGTAACCCGGCTGATGCACCAAAACAGTTAACCTGGCGTCTCCAGTCTTCAGCCGGAAAAGTGGTGTTGCAGGCAACAAACCCAACGCCTTATCACGTCTCATTCAGCAGTATTACCCTTGCCTCAGGCGGTAATAAATATACCGTGGAAAGCAGTATGGTCGAGCCCAAAAGCAGTGCGGAAATGGTGGTAAAAGGCGCTCCCCGTTCTGTGTCTGGCGCAACAGTTGAGTACTCAGCCATTAATGATTTTGGCGGTGGCATTGACGGCAAAGTCAAACTTTGATGCCCACAGACGAGATCGGCTGAGATCGTACAATGAAGATCCCCCACGATGGCAAAAGAATTCAACGATCGCCGCTCGCTTGCCTGATTGCGTGTAGCCTGCTGCCCTGCACACAAAATGTGTGGGGGGCAAACGAGACCGTTGAGTTTGATAACACGTTCCTGATGGGCGCAGGTGCCAGAGATATTGATGTCAATCGTTACAGCAAAGGTAACGCAACATTGCCGGGGCGCTATGACGTCAGCGTGTTTATTAATAACCAGGCCAGCGCCAATCTGAAAATCGAGTTTATTGAATTAGACCCTGAACACGCTGCTCAGCCCTGTATCTCCACCAACACATTATTACAACTGCATATTCGCCAGCCAGAAAAGTTAGCGGATAACGCAATTTTGCAAAAACGCGAAAATGCTGCGCAGGATTGCCTGAACGTAGAGGTTGCTATTCCGCAATCGAGCGTCGCTTACAATAGCAACGATCAGCGGCTTGATATCAGCATGCCGCAAATCTGGCTGCAGAGAACCTATGCCAACTATGTCGATCCGTCGCTGTGGGATGAAGGCATCAATGCCGCAATGCTCTCTTACACCCTTAACGGCTGGCGCAGTGAATCCCCCAATCAAACCACAGAAACCAGCTACGCCGGACTGATGGGCGGTATCAATTTATGGGGATGGCATTTTCGCTCACATGGTAACTATTCGTGGGACAAAGAAGACGGCGGCAGTTTTGAATTTCAGGATAAATATCTGCAACGCGATATCGCCGCGCTCCGCTCTCAGCTGGTAATGGGTGAAACCAATACCACAGGAGAAACCTTCGACTCGGTGCCTATTCGCGGGCTGCGACTCTATAGCGAAAGCCGCATGTTGCCCCCTACGCTGGCGTCGTATGCGCCTGTTATCCGTGGCGTGGCAAACTCTAACGCGAAAGTCACGATCACCCAAAACGGTTATAAAATTTATGAAACGACCGTGCCGCCTGGTCCATTCGCGATTGACGATCTCACGCCGGCAGGGTTCGGCGCCGATCTCGAGGTGACCATCACCGAATCGGACGGTTCAAAACGTACGTTTAGTCAGGCTTATTCATCGGTGATCCAGATGATGCGTCCCGGCGTGGGCAAATGGGATATCAGCGCCGGTGAGGTCAATAAAGCGGAACTCCAGGATAAACCTAACCTGCTGCAAGGTACCTACTATTACGGGTTGAGTAACACCTTCACCGGCTACACCGGCCTGCAAATGACCGATAACGGTTACTGGGCCGGTTTATTAGGGGTGGGCATGAATACATCGCTGGGCGCTTTCTCCTTCGATGTTACTCAGTCTCATGCCGAAATTCCTGACGATAAAACCTATAGTGGACAGAGTTACCGTGTTTCATGGAACAAATATTTCGCCCCGACCGAAACCTCACTCAACATTGCCGCCTATCGCTACTCCACTGAAAACTATCTGGGGTTGAACGACGCGTTAACGCTGATTAATTCTGCCAACCATCCTGATGAAGAAGGCTATTCGGGGATTGTCAGTTATGCGCGCATGAAAAATCAGTTCAGCGTTAGCATTAACCAAACGTTAAAAAGTGATGAACGTGACTATGGATCTTTCTATGTGAATGGCACATGGACAGATTACTGGGTAACCAACGAATCACAGAGCAGTTTTGCCTTTGGCTACAGCAATGCCTTTAACTGGGCGAGCTACAGCGTCAGCCTGCAACGCACATACGACGAAGACAATAAGAAGGATGACTCGATTTATCTGAGTGTGACCATTCCGCTTGATAAACTGCTTGGCCGCGATAGCCATCAGGGCGGGTTCAAAACCCTGAACACCAGCGTTAACAGCGACATGAAAGGGAGCTCACAATTTAACGCCAATGCCTCGGGCTACAGCCAGGATAATCGCTGGAGTTACAGCGTGAATACCACCTATAACGTGCAGAAAAACAGCGACAGCCTGAAAAGTATCAGCGGTTATACCAGCTATGAGTCGCCGTGGGGAACATTTTCAGGCTCAGCCTCCACCAGCAGCGATCGCTCACGTCAGTATGGGCTCAGCACCGATGGCGGTTTTGTACTCCACCGCCACGGTCTGACCTTCAGTAACGACAGTTTTACCGACTCTGACACGTTGGCGCTGATCAACGCCCCGGGTGCAAAAGGCGCGCGCATTAACTTTGGTAACAGCACCATCGACCGTTTTGGCTACGGCGTGACCAGTTCACTGTCACCGTACCGGGAAAATACCGTCGCGCTCGATGTTAACGATCTGGATAACGACGTGGAGCTCAAAAACACCAGTAGCGTCGCCATTCCGCGCCAGGGTTCCGTCATTTTCAGCCACTTTGACACCGATACCGGGCGCTCCGCCATTCTCAATTTACTGCGTAGCAACAATCAGCCCGTGCCGTTTGCTTCCGATATTACCGACGAAAAAGGGACCTCTATCGGGACCGTCGGTCAGGGCAGTCAGGCATTTGTACGCGGCATTGCCGACAGCGGTGAACTGACGGTCACCTGGTATGAGAAAAATAGTCGCCAGCAGTGCCGTATTCATTATCAGATACCGTCATCACCCACCATGACCGGTAAAACCATCGTACTCAACGGCGTGCCATGCACCCAGCAATAATGTTCCAGGAGAGGAAATGAGAGCTTTTTTACTACCGCCCCTGCTGCTGCTGACGTCGCTTTGTCTGCGCCCCGCACTGGCAACCGATCTTTCGGTGAACTTTACCGCGACCATCAAAGAGACGACCTGTGCCATGACGCTCAACGCATTGAATGGGGCCAATATCAGCGGTGATACCGCAACAAATAACTATTATCTGGATCTGCCTGATATGGGTGTTTCAGACATTGTGAATAAATCGTCACTGTCGGAGGCTAATTTTAAAATCCTTGCCAGCAATTGTAATAACTATATTTCCGGCCTGTCGATGACCCTCAATGGCGCAGTCAGCAGCTATACAGATTCGTTAATCGGTAATGACCAGACCGTTTCCGGACATACCAACTATGTTGGTCTTGGTATTAAACGTATGAACGCTGATGAAAATCTCCGCTTTAAACTCAACGGTAGCCAGCGAGTTACCTGGACGAATGATGAAATAAGTAATGGATTAGATCTTACAGCCATGCTTCGTCAGACCACCACCGGGAATACGATCACCACAGGCCAATTCCAGGCCAAAGTGACTTTCGTCTTTACCTACCAATAGCAGGTTTGTTTATGAATTATCACAATATAACCTTTGTCTTGCTGCTGTGCTTTGGATATATCGCCATCGGCCACGCCGCCAGTAGCTCTATGGACGTTACGGTACGTGCTAAGGTCACTGCCAGTACCTGCACGGCGGAATTACGCGATGCGCAGGATCAGCAAGCCACCACCATCGCTATTGGCGATGTCTATCTCAACGAGCTTTCCGCTAAATCGAAATACCAGAACTTCAGCCTGGTGTTTTCAAACTGCGAAGGGTTAGCAAAGGATCAGGCAAAAGTTGTGCTTTCTGCACAGACGGGCTGCGATGGCGCTTCCAGTACCGGTGGCGGATACCGTAATGCACTGACGACGGCGGACGATGATGCGGCAACCGGTGTTGCGGTTGAAGTGTGGACGACCAATCAGCCAGAAGGTCAGGGCAGCATTCAGCTTAATTGTAAAACCAAACCGACCAGTATTGTTGATTTAGCTGCGGCAACAGGCTCGAATATTGTCCAATGGCCGCTCAGTGCCCGGATTGTAGTGGCTTCCGATAACACCATCGCTGATGTACGCGCCGGGCAATTCTCCACTAATGCAGTCTTTTCTGTGACCTATGAGTAGATGATTATGAAAACAGTTATCTACATGATTGCGTTTTGGTTTTCTTACAACGTCATTGCAGCCAGTACCAATATTAATATGACTGCCAATATCATCAGCACCAGTTGCCGGGTCACGCTCGACAATAATGGAAATATTGATTTAGGCACAGTGGATTATAGCTATCTGAATAATAATACCTCTGTCGATCGCGTCTATTCTGGCGGGCACCCCTTTTATATTACCGTCAGCGACTGCGCGCAGGTAGCGGGGAAAAATCCGGCCCACCTGACCGTCAGCTTTACGCCTTTGGCAGGCACCCTTGCGCCAACCAACCTCCAGGTATTCGCCAACCAGCAGGTCAACGGTGCAAAAAATGTCGGCGTGGTTATTTTATCGACCGAGGACGCACAGCATATTTTCAATGTGCTCGACACGCGTGGTCAACCGCAAAGTATTTACCCCGTGACGCCCGAAACGATCGCTAACGCGACATACCACTTTTACGCTCGGATGCAAAAAATTGACCCTACACAAGCGGTAACCAGCGGCGTGGTAAAAGCGAGCGTATTTGTTGGGGTTTATTATGAATAATCTATATCACTCTCAAGGATGAAGAGATGAACACGCAATACTTTTCCCGGTCTAAGCAGTGGTGTCGAACACTGCTGGTTCTGTTGTCCTTCTATTCAGGCTGCCTGCACTCTGCCAACACAATAATCGTCGGCAACAAAACCTATTCAGGTTCGACGGAAAATAATTCCGGTCCACAGGGGGATGGCAGCGCAACGGCAACGTTCAGTACCGGGGCAAATCAGATAGTGATCCCAACCTCAGCGGGGCTACAAAGTAGCAACATCAGGCTCCAGCTGGGTTGGATGGATACAAACTCATCAGGAAATAGCCTGATTTACTGTGGCGCTGGCGGAATGGGAACACCATTAACCCTGGAGAGCCATTTCGTTGATGCTCTGGTGAGTGCAGATGGCCACAAGCTCTTTAAAACCAATGTGCAGGGTCTCTACTTCAGGATGCACATGTACAATGTAAGCTCATTCAAAACAACCTCCAGCAGCGATATCTATATCGGTGATACCCCCCAACAAACATTGACATTAACGCCCGAGCATTCCGTATGCGTCGCCGATCTGGGGAATTACACAGCCGTAGGCGGTCTGGTCAGTAAAATTGATATTGAGTTTTATAATGATGGCACCTTCAATCCCAATACGACAGGTAGCATCGCTTTACTGAGCAACAAGGGATATCACTATTCAGTGACAAATGCAGCGCCTGGTGGTGCATTGACCTCGCACTCTATTTATCAGACGTTCAATATGGGTAATGTGACGCTTAGCTCGCCAACCTGTACCTCAGCGGTCGTTTCGGGGAATACAGTTCAGGGAGATACCGTCAGCCTCGGTGAATATAACCCCAAAGACATCATTGATGGCGTTGACGGCATCCCTTTTGGTATAGCACTAAAGAACTGTTACCGGGTCACCAATATCGAGGTCAAAATGACTACCGGCGCCCCTGCAATGTCGGCTGCGTTATTGGGTAATTCGTTAACCGCCGAAGCCAATGCCGCCAACGGCGTAGGCGTGGAGATAAAAGGAAAATCGAACTCACATTATGCCGAGGTTGTTCTTCACCCTAATGACACCCATTCTGTTTATAAAGCCTATGTCGATACAGCTGACACGTCGAATGGCATTATTGGTTCAGGCACATCGGGAACCGCAGCAAATCAAACGCTAAATTTTGTCGCCACTCTCAAACAAGACAACAATCAACAAATCAGAGGCGGTGATTTCAAAGCGACCGCCGTTTTCTCTATCACTTACCCCTGAGCCCCGCGCCGGCAGGTTCCCCTGCCGGTTTTAACCACAAAGGGCTAACACTCATCACTGACATCCCCTACAATGCGCCAATCCTATAGATAACACTTATGACTAACAGGGGTTATGATGAAACCGACCACCATCTCCTTGCTGAACAAATACAAACAAGAAAAAAAACGCTTCGCCACTATTACCGCTTACGACTACAGCTTCGCTAAATTGTTTGCCGAAGAAGGACTTAACGTGATGTTGGTTGGCGATTCGCTGGGCATGACTGTTCAGGGGCACGACTCCACACTCCCGGTAACCGTTCAAGATATCGCCTACCACACTGCTGCCGTACGTCGTGGCGCACCAAATTGCCTGCTGCTGGCCGACCTGCCGTTTATGGCGTACTCCACCCCGGAACAGGCCTTTGAAAATGCCGCCACAGTAATGCGTGCCGGAGCCAATATGGTCAAAATTGAAGGCGGCGCATGGTTGGTTGAGACGGTACGAATGCTGACTGAACGCGCAGTGCCGGTTTGTGGTCATTTAGGTTTAACCCCACAGTCAGTGAATATATTTGGCGGCTACAAAGTACAAGGGCGTGGCGATGAAGCGAGCGATCAACTGCTCAGCGATGCGTTAGCCTTAGAAGCCGCTGGTGCACAGTTGCTGGTGCTGGAATGCGTGCCGGTTGAACTGGCGAAACGCATTACCGAAGCGCTGGCGATTCCGGTAATCGGTATTGGCGCGGGCAACGTCACCGACGGGCAAATCCTCGTGATGCACGACGCGTTCGGTATTACCGGCGGCCATATCCCTAAATTTGCAAAAAATTTCCTTGCCGAAACTGGCGACATCCGCGCAGCAGTGCGTCAGTATATAGCTGAAGTGGAGTCCGGTGTTTATCCGGGCGAAAAACACAGTTTCCATTGAGGAGTCACGTTGTGTTAATTATCGAAACCCTGCCGTTGCTGCGTCAGCAAATTCGCCGCCTGCGAATGGAAGGCAAACGCGTGGCGCTGGTGCCTACTATGGGTAACCTGCACGATGGTCATATGAAGCTGGTCGACGAAGCCAAAGCCCGCGCCGATGTGGTCGTCGTCAGTATTTTCGTTAACCCGATGCAGTTTGACCGCCCGGAAGATCTGGCTCGTTATCCACGAACCTTGCAGGAAGACTGCGAGAAGCTAAACAAACGTAAAGTGGATCTGGTTTTCGCTCCCTCGGTAAAAGAGATCTATCCGAACGGTACAGAAACCCACACCTATGTCGATGTTCCAGGCCTTTCCACCATGCTGGAAGGTGCCAGCCGTCCAGGACATTTTCGCGGCGTATCGACCATCGTCAGCAAACTGTTCAACCTGGTCCAGCCGGACATCGCCTGCTTCGGTGAAAAGGATTTTCAGCAACTGGCGCTGATCCGCAAAATGGTTGCCGACATGGGCTTTGATATTGAGATTGTCGGAGTGCCGATTATGCGCGCGAAAGACGGTCTGGCGCTCAGTTCCCGTAACGGCTATCTGACGGCGGAACAACGTAAAATTGCGCCGGGTCTGTACAAGGTCTTAAGTTCAATTGCCGACAAATTGCAGGCTGGCGAACGGGATCTCGATGAAATTATTGCTATTGCCGGGCAAGAACTGAATGAAAAAGGTTTCCGTTCCGATGATATTCAGATTCGCGATGCCGACACCTTGCTGGAAATCTCTGAAAACAGCAAACGAGCTGTGATTCTGGTAGCCGCCTGGCTTGGCGATGCTCGCCTGATCGACAACAAAATCGTCGAACTGGCGTAATACTTATACTCTAAATAATTCAAGTTGCAGGAAGGCGGCAAGCGAGTGAATCCCCAGGAGCTTACATAAGTAAGTGACTGGGGTGAGCGAACGCAGACGCAGCACATGCAACTTGAAGTATGACGAGTATAACTGGCGCTACGGCTGATGGCGCCAATTATTAATTTGCCCCACATCATGGCGATGACGTCTGTAAGCGATTATTCATATCGCAGGCAATTTAGTTAATCAGCTTATCAAGCTCAGCAAGAGGTAAATTTGCCATCTCTGCAACGTCTTCCCGAGACATTCCTTTACTCAGAAGACGCTGGGCGAATTCCTGCCTTTCCTCTTGTCTTGCCTCCTGTCTTCCCAGCTGAATCCCCTTCTCAATTCCTTTTTCAATTCCCTTCTCTTCAAACCACTGCGCCAACGTCATCATAGACTCCCCTCCCGTTTCCCTGTCTCTCACCACACCATAAAACAAATCCGCTTGTTCAGTATGACCGCGTTGCAGCATATAGTTTTGCATGGCAACTAACTGACTTCCGCTAGTGTACCCTTCGTCAATCAGCGTGACCAGTTGCTCCAGCAATAACATTAAGTCGCGCTGGCGAATATGTTTTTGCAGCAGTTCGAGAATCGCAATCCGCCGATGTTGCATGATTTCGTCATCCGGTGTGATAGTGATATCCACCAGCGGGAAAGGACTGTTATAGACGCGTCGCGCCAGCTCCGGCGAGTAAAACATATCAAACCAGCACATTGAGAGTGGATAAGGCGTGGCCTCGCCCTGATAAAACAAAATCGGCACCACCAGCGGCAGCTTATCGTGGTCAGCCTCCAGATGCCGGTGCATGGCGGCAATAGAATAACGCATCATACGAAACGCCATTTTTTTGTCCGGCTTGCTTTGGTGTTCAATCACAACATGTAGATAGCCCGTATTACCCTGCATTTGCACGGAATAGAGCACGTCAGTGCTGTGCCCTTTCAGGCTTTCTTCAATAAAACTCCCCGACTCAAGATGCAGCGTGTCGAGGTCACACAGTTCGCGTAGCTCCGCTGGCAAATGGATATCCAGAAAGTCGCGAGCCGTTTCCGCGTGCATTAAAAATTGTTTAAACACCGCATCATGCGGTGTGGTACTCGGTGCATCCATCTTCCCTGCCTTCCGTGTTGTCTTGCGTGAAGGCAGTATCCAGTCAAGGCGCGCCGTCGTCAGCCGCCTCTTTAGTGTTTACCGAGCAGCGTTCAGAGAAATTTCAATTGGTTACAGGTGTTACATGGCTCGCTTCGGCACGGCACGCAAACTGCTGATGCAAATGCCTTCAGATGAGTAGACACTAAACAAAAATCGGGCAATACTGCGTGAGAATTTCCTCAAAGCAGGCACCGCCTGCTTCGTTAACGACAGGGTAGAAAGGTAGAAGTTATGATTCGCACGATGCTGCAGGGCAAACTCCACCGCGTGAAAGTGACTCATGCGGACCTGCACTATGAAGGTTCTTGCGCCATTGACCAGGATTTTCTTGACGCAGCCGGTATTCTCGAAAACGAAGCCATTGATATCTGGAATGTCACCAACGGCAAGCGTTTCTCCACCTATGCCATCGCGGCAGAGCGCGGTTCGAGAATTATTTCTGTTAACGGTGCGGCGGCCCACTGCGCCAGCGTCGGCGATATTGTCATCATCGCCAGCTTCGTCACCATGCCGGATGAAGAAGCTCGCACCTGGCGGCCCAACGTTGCCTACTTTGAAGGCGACAATGAAATGAAACGTACCGCAAAAGCGATTCCAGTTCAGGTGGCCTGATAATCACCCCAGCGGCTGGTTACTCACCAGCCGCGACATCGTCTCCAGCGAATCCGTTCTTAAGATATAAAGCCGTTTTAGTAACAACGGATTATCCCCCGGTTTTACTTTGCCTTTCATGGTGGTCACTGCCAGATGAAATCCGGCTTCACGTGCCGCCTTCACCGCTTTGTCATTAAATCCGCCAAACGGATAAGAAAGATACAAGACATGTGGATTAAACTGCGCCAGCGCCCGACGCGATCGCGCAAAATCAAACAGAATATTGTGCTCACTACGGCTCAGTAATATGGGGCGGCGATAGCCATCTACCCGATGCAAAAAATGAGTATGTGACTGGAAATCAAATACATCACGAATTTCGTTAAGCTCAGAAATGCTCATAAATTGCAGCGATTTTGGATCCCATTTCTGCGGGTGACGTTTGATGCGCGAGGTAACAATAAATGCCGTCGCCTTCATACCATAGTGTTTCAACACAGGATACGCATAGCGGCTAACCGACTTGAGACCATCATCAAAGGTAATCACCACGGCACGTGCCGGGAGATTAATTTTATTCTGCACGTAACCTTCCAACTGTGTCATGCTCAGTGTCGCGTACCCCCTGTCGCGCAGCCAGGCCATCTGGTTATTGAAGGCACGTACCGAGGTGGTCGTCGAAGTATGGCGAAAACGGGTGTTTTCTTCGTCGCGCAGAATATGATGATAGGTTAGCACCGGCAGGCCATTGTCGGGTTGGGCATCCAGCGCGCTGATATAGGCCAGTCGATCGCCAATACGGACCTGATACCAGGTTTGGTTTAACCTGTCTTTCAGTTTATGCAAAATCGGATAACGCAAATTGTCCGCCAGTACCCCAAATGGCGCACTGCCCACACTCGGCGCGTTATAAACCGGCGTATCTTTCCAGGTTATTAAGTTCTGATTACTCAGCGGCTTGTTGAGGTCACCCAAACCGTCTTCAACTTTTTGTCGCCCCTGAACCGGCTCGAGATGACCTTTATCGATAAACCCTTTGCCAAAGCCAAAATTAAATGCGTAATAACTTGCGGCAGTGGGCTCCACGGCAATGATTTGTCCGGCCCGAATATTCCCTACCGTCACCATTTTGTCGCCAATTTGCGCCCAAACCGCGGCATTTTCGATAGTTTGCATATAACGGGCAGGTAATGCGGCACTGACGCTTGTGGTAAACAGCATCAGCAGGAGAATAACGGCTTGTTTATACATGAAAAAATAACCAGGGATGAAACAACGCTTTTATTGTAGCAAAAGCGTCATCAGGCTCGCGGGTTAATACTCATACAAATTATGTTTGAGGACGAAAGGCGGATTTTTTTGTTGTTGGTGCCAGAGACTACTAACTTCAGGCCCACCCAGTTCGACAATTCGCTCGCGAAACTCAGCGCTGGATAATGTTTCACGGTAGGCCAGCATCTGTTCAACTAACGGTAATGTTACCCCAGAAATCACTTCACAGCGGGAGTGTTTGTGGCTTAATAGCGAAGCCACGCGGTAAGGCGGCGCTCCGGCAATATCAGTTAAAAAGATCACCCCATCGCCAGAGTCTGCTTCATGCAGAGCATCGCACATCATACGGCTGAGCATATTAGAACTTAATCCGCGCCAGAAATTCACGGCCCGGCACTGAAGAAGCGCCCCGTGTTTTTTCTCCAGCGCATCCAGTATCTCTTGCGCCCGATCATCGTGACAGGTAATAACCCAACCTAGCATCGCCTTCCTCCTTAGCCGAAAATCAGTCTACCCTGACCATGGTTGATAAAGGGTGATAGCCGTCAAAACTCCTCTCCCCCGAATCCAGAAGAGAGGAAATAGCCTTAGCTACGTAGACCACGCCCACGTTGGATCAGCGACCAGCAAATCAAATAAAACGCCACAATAAAGACCCCCAGTACGCCAAAGGTAGTGACCAGCGGCACATCATTGATACCGAGGAAGCCGTAGCGGAAACCACTGATCATATAAACGATCGGGTTCAGGTGCGACAGTCCCTGCCAGAACGGCGGCAGCAAAGTCAGGGAGTAAAAGACCCCGCCCAAATACGTGAGTGGCGTTAACACAAAGGTTGGCACCAGGCTGATGTCATCGAACGTTTTGGCAAACACGCCGTTCAGCAATCCAGCAAGGGAGAATAACACCGCCGTGAGCACCAGCGTTAAAGCGACAAATACCCACGAATGCACCTGAAACGGCACAAAAAACAGTGAAATTGCCGTCACCAGAATGCCAACAAACAGTCCGCGTGCTACGCCACCACCGACATATCCGGCAATAATCACGTGAGTCGGTACGGGTGCAACCAGCAGCTCTTCAATATTACGCTGGAACTTGGCCCCAAAAAATGATGAAGCGACGTTGGCGTAGGCATTGGTGATTACCGACATCATGATCAGCCCCGGCACGATGAACTGCATATAGCTGAAGCCATGCATATCGCCGATGCGCGAACCAATCAGGTTACCGAAGATAATAAAATAAAGGGTCATGGTGATGACCGGTGGCACCAGCGTCTGCACCCAGATACGCATAAAGCGATGGATCTCTTTCGCCCAGATGCTTTTTAGTGCCACCCAGTAAAGATGCATCATGCGCGATCTCCTTGTTTTTCATTAACCAGTGAAACAAACAGCTCTTCCAGACGGTTAGCTTTGTTACGCATACTTAATACCTGAATACCCTGCTCACTTAACTGCGTGAACACGCTGTTAATCCCCTGCTCACGCAGCACTTCAACTTCCAGCGTAGCGGTATCGACCAGTCGATACTGATAGCCATCGAGCTTCGGTAATGGGCTTTTCGGCGCGAGATCGAGAATAAAAGTTTCCGATTTCAGCTTCGCCAGCAGCGCCTTCATCGAGGTATTTTCCACCAGCTCACCGTGTTGAATAATGCCGATATTGCGGCACAGCATTTCTGCTTCTTCCAGGTAGTGCGTGGTAAGAATGATGGTGGTGCCTTTATCGTTTAAATCCTTCAAAAATCCCCACATTGAGCGGCGAAGTTCGATATCCACGCCTGCGGTTGGTTCGTCAAGAATCAGCAGTTTAGGTTCATGCATTAACGCACGAGCAATCATTAAACGGCGCTTCATCCCGCCCGATAACATACGCGCACGTTCGTTACGCTTTCCCCATAAATCGAGCTGTTTAAGATACTTTTCGCTGCGGATGTACGCTTCTTTGCGCTCTACACCGTAGTACCCCGCCTGGTTCACCACAATTTGTTGCACGGTTTCAAACGGGTTGAAGTTAAATTCCTGGGGCACCAGTCCCAACTGACGTTTAGCGTTCACGACATCCTTCTCGAGATCGTAACCAAATACGCTGACCCGCCCGGAGGTTTTATTTACCAGAGAGCTGATAATACCGATAGTGGTTGATTTCCCGGCCCCGTTCGGCCCGAGAAGCGCATAAAAATCACCCGCTTCGACCTGCAAATCGATCCCACGAAGCGCCTGAACGCCGCCTGGATAGGTTTTTTTAAGCTGTTGAAGTTCCAGTGCAATGGTCATAAATTTTTACTTACCTTACGTTCTTACACTTTATCTGTGGTTTAAATCGTCCCGGAGTTGCCCTATATTAGCCAAACGTAATTATTTGGTTACAGGTCGTTAACCTCCATGAAAGACATAGATACACTCATCAGCAACAATGCACTATGGTCAAAAATGCTGGTGGAAGAGGATCCCGGGTTTTTTGAGAAACTGGCGCAAGCGCAAAAACCGCGCTTTCTATGGATTGGATGTTCCGACAGTCGCGTTCCTGCAGAACGTTTAACCGGTCTTGAGCCGGGCGAACTCTTTGTTCACCGTAATGTTGCTAACCTGGTCATTCACACCGACCTGAACTGCCTTTCCGTGGTTCAGTATGCAGTGGATGTTCTCGAAGTTGAACACATTATTATCTGTGGCCACTACGGTTGCGGCGGCGTACAGGCCGCAGTTGAAAACCCGGAACTGGGGCTTATCAACAACTGGCTGCTGCACATTCGCGATATCTGGTTCAAACATAGCTCATTGCTTGGCGAAATGCCGCAAGAGCGCCGTCTGGATACCTTGTGCGAACTGAACGTCATGGAGCAGGTATATAACCTGGGCCACTCCACCATTATGCAATCAGCGTGGAAACGCGGGCAGAAAGTCACCATTCACGGCTGGGCCTACGGCATTCACGACGGTTTGCTGCGTGATCTGGATGTTACCGCCACCAACCGCGAAACCCTTGAACAACGTTACCGTCACGGGATTTCCAATCTCAAGCTGAAACACGCCAACCACAAATAAAAACACCATGCCGGATGCAACACATCCGGCACATCCGCACTTACTCGTCCAGCAGCACTACTTTGCCGATGTACGGCAGATGGCGGTAACGCTGAGCGTAATCAATGCCGTAGCCCACCACAAACTCATCCGGGATCGAGAAACCGATAAATTCTACCGGGACATTCACTTCACGACGGGACGGTTTATCCAGCAGCGTACAAATCGCCAGCGACTTCGGTTCGCGCAGGCTTAAGATTTCACGCACTTTCGACAGTGTATTACCCGAGTCGATGATATCTTCAACAATCAGCACGTCCTTACCACGGATATCTTCATCCAGATCTTTGAGGATTTTCACATCGCGGGTGGTGGACATGCCGCTACCGTAGCTGGAGGCGGTCATAAAATCGACTTCATGAGATACCTGAACTTCACGGCACAGGTCCGCCATAAACATAAATGAGCCACGCAGCAGGCCTACCAGCACCATATCGCTGCCGCTGTCTTTGTAACGCTCAGTAATCTGACGACCCAGTTCGGCGATACGCGCTTTAATCTCCGCTTCGGGGATCATTACTTCTACAGTATGTTTCATATCTCTAACCATATGATTTAAAAACAAATCACTTCGCACGGGCAGGTTTTGGCACCGCAACAAAGCGCAAGACACGCAGTATACCAGTAAAACTATTCATTGGCGGAATCTGTTAATAAAGCTCGAATTGTGATGACGATCACACATGTTAAAACCTATAATTAATTGCTACTAAAATATTAATGAATTGAAATGGTGTCTCTTTATGGCAATTAACAATACCGGCTCGCGACGATTACTCGTCACGCTAACAGCCCTATTTGCAGCGCTTTGCGGGCTGTATCTTCTCATTGGCGGAGGCTGGTTGGTCGCGATCGGCGGCTCCTGGTACTACCCTATCGCTGGCCTTGTGATGCTCGGCGTCGCCTGGATGCTGTGGCGCAGCAAACGCGCCGCACTTTGGCTTTACGCGGCATTGCTGCTTGGCACCATGATTTGGGGCGTCTGGGAAGTGGGTTTCGATTTCTGGGCGCTGACGCCGCGTAGCGACATTCTGGTCTTCTTTGGCATCTGGCTGATCCTTCCGTTTGTCTGGCGTCGCCTGGTCATTCCTGCCAGCGGCGCAGTTGCCGCGTTGGTGGTCGCGCTGTTGATTAGCGGTGGTATCCTCACCTGGGCCGGATTTAACGATCCACAGGAAATCAACGGCACCTTAAGCGCTGATGCTACACCTGCCGAAGCTATCTCCCCCGTTGCCGATCAAGACTGGCCTGCCTATGGTCGCAATCAGGAAGGTCAACGCTTTTCACCACTGAAACAAATTAACGCTGATAACGTCCACAAGCTGAAAGAAGCCTGGGTGTTCCGTACAGGCGATGTGAAACAGCCGAACGATCCGGGCGAAATCACCAATGAAGTGACGCCGATTAAAGTAGGCGACACGCTTTACCTGTGTACCGCTCACCAGCGTTTGTTTGCGCTCGATGCCGCCAGCGGCAAAGAGAAATGGCATTACGATCCTGAGCTGAAAACCAACGAGTCTTTCCAGCATGTAACCTGCCGTGGTGTCTCTTATCATGAAGCCAAAGCAGAAACTGCTTCGCCGGAAGTGATGGCGGATTGCCCACGTCGTATCATTCTTCCGGTCAATGATGGTCGCCTGATTGCACTCAACGCCGAAAATGGCAAGCTGTGTGAAACCTTCGCTAATAAAGGCGTGCTCAACCTGCAAAGCAACATGCCGGACACCAAACCGGGTCTGTATGAGCCGACTTCACCACCGATTATCACTGATAAAACCATCGTGATGGCGGGTTCCGTCACTGATAACTTCTCAACCCGCGAAACGTCTGGCGTGATCCGTGGTTTTGATGTCAATACCGGGGAGCTGTTGTGGGCCTTTGATCCAGGCGCGAAAGATCCGAATGCGATCCCGTCTGACGAACACACCTTTACCTTTAACTCGCCAAACTCGTGGGCACCTGCGGCCTATGACGCGAAGCTGGATCTGGTGTATCTGCCGATGGGCGTTACCACGCCAGATATCTGGGGCGGTAACCGCACCCCAGAACAGGAACGTTATGCCAGCTCAATTCTGGCGCTGAATGCCACTACCGGGAAACTGGCGTGGAGCTATCAGACCGTTCACCACGACCTGTGGGATATGGATCTTCCGGCACAGCCAACGCTGGCAGATATCACCGTTAATGGTCAAAAAGTTCCGGTTATTTACGCTCCAGCGAAAACCGGCAACATTTTTGTGCTTGATCGCCGCAATGGTGAACTGGTGGTTCCGGCCCCGGAAAAACCGGTGCCGCAAGGCGCAGCGAAAGGTGATTACGTTACCCCTACTCAACCGTTTTCTGAACTGAGCTTCCGTCCGACGAAAGATTTAAGCGGTGCGGATATGTGGGGCGCCACCATGTTTGACCAACTGGTGTGCCGCGTAATGTTCCACCAGATGCGTTATGAAGGTATTTTCACCCCGCCATCTGAACAGGGTACGCTGGTCTTCCCGGGTAACCTGGGGATGTTCGAATGGGGCGGGATTTCCGTTGATCCGAATCGTGAAGTGGCAATTGCCAACCCAATGGCGCTGCCGTTTGTTTCAAAACTGATCCCTCGCGGTCCAGGCAACCCGATGGAACAGCCGAAAGATGCCAAAGGCACGGGTACGGAATCCGGCATTCAGCCACAGTACGGCGTACCATATGGCGTTACGCTCAACCCGTTCCTTTCACCGTTTGGTCTGCCGTGTAAACAGCCAGCATGGGGCTATATCTCGGCGTTGGATCTGAAAACCAACGAAGTGGTGTGGAAGAAACGCATTGGTACGCCGCAGGACAGCATGCCGTTCCCGATGCCCATTCCGGTGCCGTTCAATATGGGTATGCCGATGCTTGGCGGGCCAATCTCCACGGCGGGTAACGTGCTATTTATCGCCGCTACGGCAGATAACTACCTGCGCGCTTATAACATGAGCAACGGTGAAAAACTGTGGCAGGGCCGTTTACCGGCGGGTGGTCAGGCAACACCGATGACCTATGAAGTGAATGGCAAGCAGTATGTGGTGATCTCCGCAGGCGGTCACGGTTCATTTGGTACGAAGATGGGCGACTATATTGTGGCTTATGCGTTGCCGGATGATGTGAATTAAGATTGACTCATATTGCTGACAAAGTGCGCTTTGTTCATGCCGGATGCGGCGAAAACGCCTTATCCGGCCTACTAAAACTCGCAAATTCAATAAATTGCAGAGTTCACGTAGGCCTGATAAGCGTAGCGCATCAGGCAGTTTTGCGTTTGTCAGCAGAATAATGCCCGGAGAGATCCGGGCATATTTCCGAATACGGTCTTTTTATACCGTAAACCCTAACATCATCCCCGTATCTTCATGCTCCAGCAGATGGCAGTGCGCCATATATGCATGTTCTTTCGGTGCGTCGTGATTAAACTTCACCAGTACTTCGCTGACATTACCTTCTACCTTAACAGTATCTTTCCAGCCTGCGCGATGCGTCGCTGGCGGTTTGCCATTTTCTGACAAGATACGGAACTGCGTACCGTGGATATGGAACGGATGCAGCATCATGTCGCCCACGCCAGAGATAACCCAACGTTCGTATTGCCCTTTCGCCGCCGCAAACATCGGCTTGTTCATATCAAACGCCTGACCGTTGATTTTATTGGCATGGTGGAAATCGAACTTCCCGCCGTGGTTCATATGATTCATATTGCCGTGCCCCATATGGCCCATCATCTGGCTGTGATCCATCCCGGCCATCGCCTGATCGCCATATTTCTCCATCAGCATCTGCATACCCATCATATCGAGCATCGGGTCCATAGAGAGTTGCAGCTTGCGTACCGTCAGCCCTTCCAGCGAAGGTAATGCTGGCAGGCTACTTAACGCGTCAGGTAAGGCACCTGAAGCACTAATGGAAATCGGCTGGATCCGCATTACCGGATGCGGCTTGTCAAACGGTGCAATTGCCATTCCCATCTGGCTGACCGGTAGCGTCACCAGATCAAAGGGTTTGTTGTCGTTAACCTCCACCAGCACTTCGAAACGCTCGCCCATCAGCACCGGCAGCTCGCTCACCTTCACTGGTTCAGGTAGCAGACCACCGTCGCTGGCAATCACATACAGCGGGCGATTGTCACTGGTAGCGAAATTGAGCGAGCGGGCGTTACAGCCATTGAGCAAACGCAGGCGCAGCCAGCCGCGCGGGGCGGCGTGTTGCGGGTAGATAGCACCATTGGTCAGCAGCGTATCGCCAAACCAACCCACGGCAGCGGTCATCATATCCAGTTGATAATCAATCTGCCCGTCAGCGTTAAATTTTTTATCCTGCACGATCACCGGGACATCATCGATACCCCACTGTTTTGGCAGCATTAATTTTAGAATCTCGTCATCTTCAATCACTACCAGCCCCGCCAGCCCCATCGCCACCTGTCGCCCGGTTTTGCCATGTTGATGCGGATGGAACCAGCAGGTAGCGGCAGGTTGATCAACGTTCAACGTCACCGTACGCTTGCCACCTGGCGGAATAATTCCCTGCGGGCCGCCGTCGACTTCACCCGGTACTTCCAGCCCGTGCCAGTGCAACGTCGTTTCTTCCGTCAGTTGGTTATAGATATCAACCGTTACCGCTTTGCCGCGCTGTAATTTCACCGCCGGCCCCAGCAGATTGCCGTTATAGCCCCAGGTAGTTGCCGTTTTTCCGGCAAAGGTGGACTGGCCTGTGCCAACAGTTAACTGAATACGATTGCGGGCATCAGTCGTGAGCAAATCAGGGATCGGTAACGTTGGACGCTCCGCCGCAAATACTGCGCGGCTCCACAGCGGCAAGGCTGAAGCTACGCCCAGCGCAATGGAATATTTCAAGAAATCACGACGTTGCATAGTTATTTCCTTATTCTTAAGCAGGCGAAACAAAATCAAACGTTGAGCATAGTCCTTCCCCTTACGGGAAGGTCAAGCCGCAGACACAATTTAATCAACAATAATGGTCGTCGCCTCGCTCGCAGTGTGCTAACGTTTATCTTCTTTAAGCCCCTGGTAGAAGCAATGAAGACGTTTTTCAGAACAGTGTTATTCGGCAGCTTGATGGCCGTCTGCGCAAACAGTTACGCGCTCAGCGAGTCTGAAGCCGAAGATATGGCCGATTTAACGGCAGTTTTTGTCTTTCTGAAGAACGATTGTGGTTACCAGAACTTACCAAACGGGCAGATTCGTCGCGCACTGGTCTTTTTCGCCCAGCAAAACCAGTGGGATCTCAGCAACTACGATACCTTCGACATGAAAGCCCTCGGTGAAGACAGCTACCGCGATCTCAGCGGCATCGGCATTCCCGTCGCTAAAAAATGCAAAGCCCTGGCTCGCGATTCCTTAAGCCTGC
This sequence comes from Escherichia sp. 94.0001, assembly GCF_013369155.2. Classification (NCBI taxonomy): domain Bacteria; kingdom Pseudomonadati; phylum Pseudomonadota; class Gammaproteobacteria; order Enterobacterales; family Enterobacteriaceae; genus Escherichia; species Escherichia sp. 94.0001. The sequence goes on from NZ_JABWMS020000004.1 coordinate 87,193, forward strand.
TTGCCTACGTCAAATAATCCCTGATACCTTTTTGTAGAAATATTGACCGTGCATCCGCGGTCAATGTTAGCTATTATGTTGCGCCCTTTTTTTACGGGTGTTAACAAAGGAGGTATCAACCCATGGCCGAAAAAAAACAGTGGCATGAAACGCTACACGACCAGTTTGGGCAGTACTTTGCTGTAGATAACGTTCTGTATCATGAAAAGACCGATCACCAGGATCTGATCATTTTTGAGAACGCCGCATTTGGTCGCGTAATGGCGCTGGATGGCGTAGTACAAACCACCGAGCGCGACGAGTTTATCTATCATGAGATGATGACCCACGTTCCGCTATTAGCCCACGGTCACGCGAAACATGTGCTGATTATCGGCGGCGGCGACGGTGCCATGCTGCGTGAAGTGACCCGACATAAAAACGTTGAGTCAATCACGATGGTGGAAATCGATGCGGGTGTCGTGTCGTTCTGCCGTCAGTATCTGCCCAACCATAACGCCGGTAGCTACGACGATCCGCGCTTTAAACTGGTGATCGACGATGGCGTCAATTTCGTTAATCAAACCAGCCAGACCTTTGATGTCATTATCTCCGACTGCACCGATCCTATCGGTCCCGGCGAAAGTCTTTTCACCTCAGCATATTATGAAGGCTGCAAACGTTGCCTGAATCCTGGCGGTATTTTTGTCGCACAGAACGGCGTCTGTTTTTTACAGCAGGAAGAGGCCATTGACAGCTATCGTAAACTCAGCCATTACTTCAGCGATGTTGGCTTTTATCAGGCGGCAATCCCGACCTATTACGGCGGCATCATGACCTTTGCATGGGCGACAGATAACGACGCCTTGCGCCATCTCTCAACCGAAATTATTCAGGCGCGTTTTCTCGCTTCTGGCCTGAAATGCCGTTATTACAATCCGGCAGTCCATACGGCAGCTTTTGCCTTACCTCAGTATCTGCAAGACGCACTGGCCTCACAGCCGTCCTAAGGAGAAGATAAGAAATTGAAAAAACTGAAACTGCATGGCTTTAATAATCTGACCAAAAGTCTGAGTTTTTGTATTTACGATATCTGCTATGCCAAAACTGCCGAAGAGCGCGACGGTTATATCGCTTATATCGATGAACTCTATAATGCCAACCGCCTGACCGAAATTCTGTCAGAAACCTGTTCCATTATCGGAGCCAATATTCTTAACATCGCCCGCCAGGATTACGAACCACAGGGTGCCAGCGTCACTATTCTGGTGAGTGAAGAACCGGTCGACCCGAAACTTATCGACAAAACAGAACACCCTGGACCACTGCCAGAAACGGTCGTTGCCCATCTCGATAAAAGTCATATTTGCGTACATACCTATCCGGAAAGCCATCCTGAAGGCGGTTTATGTACCTTCCGCGCTGATATTGAAGTCTCGACCTGCGGCGTGATTTCTCCGTTGAAGGCACTGAATTACCTGATCCACCAGCTTGAATCCGATATCGTGACCATTGATTATCGCGTGCGCGGTTTTACCCGCGACATTAACGGTATGAAGCACTTTATCGACCATGAGATTAATTCGATTCAGAACTTTATGTCCGAGGATATGAAGGCGCTGTATGACATGGTGGATGTGAACGTCTATCAGGAAAATATCTTCCATACAAAAATGTTGCTTAAAGAGTTCGACCTTAAGCACTACATGTTCCACACTAAACCGGAAGATTTAACCGACAGCGAGCGCCAGGAAATTACCGCTGCGCTGTGGAAAGAAATGCGCGAGATTTATTACGGGCGCAATATGCCAGCTGTTTAACGGCTCTGGCGGAGCTCGCAGGCTCCGCCAGATTTATCTACTTCTGCTGCACAAAATCGCGATAAGCCGCCACTACCTGCAAGAAGTCCTCAACGCCGCACAGCGACAGGCTTTCCTCGTCGTAGTAGTTCATCCCCTCTTCCATTTCATCGCCAGCGAATTCCAGTTGATTGGCGCGAACCATTACCTCTTCACCGTCCATCCACAGGGTGTATTCATGCCCTGCCCGCTGCCAGGAACGTTCGCTGCCTTTGAGCGTGCGCGCGGCGTCTTCCACTTCATCAAGCAAGGCCAGGTTTTCTTTTACCTCTTCATTAAACCAGTGCCCGACCACTTCATGCCCCATGGACATGCGCACCTTTACCACTCCGGTTACATCGCGCAGAAATTCATAATCCATAGTGTGTTCCTCTGCTCCCGGCAATGCGCCGAAATCGCATTGCGCCATTGATTTAATTATCGCAGCCTTATCGGAGAAAAACAGCGGAACGGCGATGGTTTAGAAATAAAAAATGCCCGGGAATCTCATTCACCGGGCATTGTCTCGTTTATGCGCAGCGGGTGCGCTTACTTATTAAACCGCAGTCTGGAAAATCACCCCATCCGCTTTTTCGGTGTACTGAGAAAGCTGGTTGAAGTTCAGATAACGGTAAGTATCAACGGCTGTTTTATCTACCTGCGCCACGTAGGTCTGGTACTCTTCCGGCGTCGGCAGTTTGCCAATCAGCGCCGCAACAGCAGCCAGTTCCGCAGAAGCCAGGAAGACGTTCGCGCCAGTCCCCAGACGGTTCGGGAAGTTACGGGTAGAGGTGGAAACCACCGTCGCACCGTCTGCTACACGCGCCTGGTTACCCATACACAGGGAACAGCCAGGGATCTCGATACGTGCACCACTCTTACCGAAGACGCTGTAGTAGCCTTCTTCGGTCAACTGCGCGGCGTCCATACGCGTTGGCGGTGCCACCCACAGACGGGTCGGCAGCTGACCTTTATGCGCATCCAGCAGTTTACCGGCGGCACGGAAGTGACCGATGTTGGTCATGCAAGAACCGATAAACACTTCGTCGATCTTCTCGCCCTGTACCGCAGACAGCGGACGTGCGTCGTCCGGGTCGTTCGGTGCACAGAGGATTGGCTCTTTGATATCAGCCAGATCGATATCGATTACTGCTGCGTATTCTGCATCAGCATCGGCTTCCAGCAGCTCAGGATTCGCCAACCATTTTTCCATACCCTGAATACGACGTTCGAGGGTACGACGATCGCCATAACCTTCCGCGATCATCCACTTCAGCAGGACGATGTTAGAGTTCAGGTATTCAATGATCGGCTCTTTGTTCAGCTTGATGGTACAACCGGCAGCAGAACGCTCGGCGGACGCATCGGTCAGCTCAAAGGCCTGCTCAACTTTCAGATCCGGCAGACCTTCGATTTCCAGAATGCGACCAGAGAAGATGTTTTTCTTGCCTTTCTTCTCAACGGTCAGCAGACCTTGTTTGATCGCATACAGCGGAATGGCGTGTACCAGATCGCGCAGGGTGATGCCTGGCTGCATTTTGCCTTTGAAGCGAACCAGAACGGATTCCGGCATATCCAGCGGCATTACGCCTGTTGCAGCTGCAAATGCCACCAGACCAGAGCCCGCCGGGAAAGAGATACCGATCGGGAAACGGGTATGGGAGTCACCGCCAGTACCGACGGTATCCGGCAGCAGCATACGGTTCAGCCAGGAGTGGATTACGCCATCACCCGGACGCAGCGACACACCGCCACGGTTCATGATAAAGTCCGGCAGCGTGTGGTGCGTGTTCACGTCAACTGGTTTCGGATACGCCGCGGTGTGGCAGAAAGACTGCATCACCAGATCAGCCGAGAAGCCCAGGCACGCCAGGTCTTTCAGTTCATCACGGGTCATCGGGCCGGTGGTGTCCTGAGAACCGACAGAGGTCATTTTCGGTTCGCAGTACGCACCCGGACGAATGCCTTTCACGCCGCAGGCACGACCGACCATTTTCTGCGCCAGCGAGAAGCCGCGATCGCTCTCAGCGACATCTTTCGCCTGACGGAACACATCGCTGTGTGGCAGGCCGAGTGCTTCACGCGCTTTGGTGGTCAGGCCACGCCCGATAATCAGCGGAATACGACCGCCAGCACGCACTTCATCAATCAGCACGTCGGTTTTCAGTTCGAAGGTTGCCAGCAGTTCGCCGGTTTCGTGGTTACGCACTTCACCTTTGTACGGGTAAACGTCAATCACGTCGCCCATGTTCAGGTTAGAGACGTCGACTTCGATTGGCAATGCACCCGCGTCTTCCATCGTGTTAAAGAAGATTGGTGCAATTTTACCACCGAGGCACAAACCACCGCCGCGTTTGTTCGGTACATGAGGAATATCTTCACCCATAAACCACAGCACGGAGTTAGTCGCAGATTTACGCGAGGAACCGGTACCCACAACGTCACCCACATAGGCCAGCGGGAAACCTTTCTGTTGCAGAGCTTCGATTTGCTTGATCGGACCAACAACACCCGGCTGATCTGGCTCAATACCTTCACGCGCGTTTTTCAGCATCGCCAGCGCGTGCAGTGGGATATCCGGGCGCGACCACGCATCCGGTGCCGGAGAAAGGTCATCGGTGTTGGTTTCGCCAGTTACTTTGAAGACGGTAACGGTCAGTTTTTCAGCCAGCGCCGGGCGATTCAGGAACCATTCGGCATCCGCCCAGGACTGCATTACCTGCTTCGCATATTCGTTACCTGCTTTCGCTTTCTCTTCTACGTCATAGAAGTTATCGAACATCAGCAGCGTGTGAGAAAGTGCTTTGGCAGCGATCGGTGCCAGTTTGGCATCATCCAGCGCGTCGATCAGCGGATGAATATTATAACCACCCTGCATGGTGCCCAGCAGTTCGATAGCTTTTTCCGGAGTCAGCAGTGGGGATTTAGCTTCGCCTTTGGCGACAGCAGCCAGGAAGCCTGCTTTGACATAGGCGGCTTCATCGACGCCAGGGGGAACACGGTTGGTTAACAGATCTAACAGGAATTCTTCTTCGCCCGCGGGCGGGTTTTTCAGCAGCTCTACAAGTGCGGCCATTTGGTTTGCATCCAGGGGTTTGGGCGCAATCCCCTCAGCGGCACGCTCAGCTACGTGCTTACGGTATTCTTCTAGCACGACGGTTCTCCTCGCTCTCATTGTCATAGTGCGGCAGGCGATTCTCTTCACGCTCCTGTGAGACAGCAGTTTGTAGGGTAAATGCCCAGTACCGCAACGGGCAGAATAGCAGGATTTTGACGATGTGTTAATCTGTTTACAAAAAAGCAACATAAAAAAGTGGCTGAATCGTTAAGGATGGTCTAGAGATTGTTTCCCTCCGTAAAAACTTCGTTAATTCGCATGGTGATAATCACCTTTCTCAACGAATCCCAAGATTAGTCAAAATTTAAACTACCGCCTCTTTATACTCGGATTCACAGCACCTGCGGGTGGCAGTTCGCCGACCATTGCGATTTCCTTGAGATCCGAATTATGAAAATGACTTTGCCGTTTAAACCCCATGTGCTGGCGCTAATTTGCAGTGCCGGGCTTTGTGCCGCCTCTGCAGGGCTATATATAAAAAGCCGCACAGTGGAAGCGCCTGTGGAAGCGCAATCGACACAACTGGCTGCGCCTGAAATCACCGCAGTTACGCTTCCTGCAACGGTTTCCGCACCGCCCGTAACGCCCGCCGTCGTTAAAACCGCATTCAGCACTGCGCAAATAGATCAATGGGTTGCACCTGTCGCGCTGTACCCCGACTCTTTGCTTTCACAAGTGTTAATGGCATCAACCTATCCGGCAAACGTTGCGCAAGCAGTGCAATGGTCGCACGATAATCCACTTAAACAAGGCGATGCTGCTATTCAGGCGGTATCTGACCAGCCGTGGGACGCCAGCGTCAAATCACTGGTAGCTTTTCCACAGTTGATGGCGTTGATGGGCGAAAACCCGCAATGGGTGCAAAACCTGGGCGATGCTTTTCTGGCGCAGCCGCAGGACGTGATGGACTCGGTACAGCGGTTGCGGCAACTGGCGCAACAAACCGGCTCGCTGAAGTCATCAACCGAACAGAAAGTTATTACCACAACGAAGAAAGCTATACCGGTAAAACAGACAGTCACGGCTCCCGTCATACCATCCAATACCGTTACAACTGCCAACCCTGTCATTACAGAGCCTGCAACAACCGTCATTTCCATTGAGCCCGCCAATCCTGATGTGGTCTATATTCCCAACTACAACCCAACCGTGGTTTACGGGAACTGGGCCAATACTGCGTATCCGCCGGTTTATCTGCCACCACCAGCCGGAGAACCGTTTGTTGACAGCTTTGTGCGCGGATTCGGCTATAGCATGGGCGTTGCTACCACGTACGCACTATTCAGCAGCATCGACTGGGACGATGACGATCATGACCATCATCATCATGACGATGATGATTATCACCACCACGATGGCGGTCATCGTGACGGTAATGGCTGGCAACACAACGGCGACAACATCAATATCGACGTAAACAATTTCAACCGTATCACCGGTGAGCATCTTACTGATAAGAACATGGCATGGCGGCACAATCCAAACTACCGTAATGGTGTGCCCTATCATGATCAGGATATGGCAAAGCGGTTTCACCAAACCGATGTCAACGGCGGCATGAGCGCCACGCAGTTACCTACTCCAACACGCGACAGCCAGCGTCAGGCGGCAGCAAGTCAGTTTCAGCAACGAACACACGCCACACCCGTCATTACGCGAGATACACAACGTCAGGCTGCGGCACAGCGATTTAATGAAGCGGAACACTATGGGAGCTATGACGACTTCCGCGAGTTCAGCCGTCGCCAACCACTGACCCAGCAACAAAAGGACGCCGCTCGTCAGCGTTATCAGTCGGCCTCTCCTGAGCAGCGCCAGGCGTTGCGCGAGAAAATGCAAAACCGCCCAATAACACAGCAGCAAAGGGAAGCAGCGCGTCAGCGTATTCAGTCTGCAACTCCCGAACAACGCCAGGTATTTAGGGAAAAAGTACAGCAGCACCCACTGAACCAACAGCAACGTGATAACGCCCGCCAGCGTATACAATCGGCATCACCTGAACAACGTCAGGTTTTTCGGGAGAAAGTTCAGGAGAGCCGCCCACAACGTCTAAACGACAGTAACCGTACTGCCCGATTGAATAACGAGCAACGGTCAGCAGTACGCGAACGTCTCTCTGAGCACGGAGCAAGGCGACTGGAAAGGTAAATTACAGACGTAAAAAAAAGCGGCGTGGTTAGCCGCTTTTTTAATTACCGGATGTCCCGGCACTCGAAGAATTACTTCTTCTTCGCTTTCGGGTTCGGCAGGTCGGTGATGCTACCTTCGAACACTTCTGCCGCCAGGCCCACAGACTCGTGCAGAGTCGGGTGCGCGTGGATGGTCAGTGCGATGTCTTCAGCATCACAACCCATTTCGATTGCCAGACCGATTTCACCCAGCAGCTCGCCGCCGTTAGTACCGACAATCGCACCACCGATCACACGGTGAGATTCTTTGTCGAAAATCAGCTTGGTCATACCGTCTGCGCAGTCAGAAGCGATAGCACGACCAGAAGCAGCCCACGGGAAGGTGGCGGTTTCATAGCTGATGCCTTTCTCTTTCGCTTCTTTCTCAGTCAGACCCACCCATGCAACTTCTGGTTCGGTATAGGCGATAGACGGGATAACTTTCGGATCGAAGTAGTGTTTCTTACCGGCAATAACTTCAGCGGCAACGTGACCTTCGTGAACACCTTTGTGTGCCAGCATCGGCTGACCGACGATATCGCCGATAGCAAAGATGTGCGGTACGTTGGTACGCAGCTGTTTGTCAACGCGGATGAAACCACGGTCGTCAACTTCCACGCCAGCTTTGCCTGCGTCGAGGTTTTTACCGTTCGGCACACGACCAATCGCTACCAGCACGGCGTCGTAACGCTGCGGTTCAGCTGGTGCTTTTTTGCCTTCCATCGTCACATAAATGCCGTCTTCTTTCGCTTCAACGGCGGTAACTTTGGTTTCCAGCATCAGGTTGAATTTCTTGCTGATACGCTTGGTGAAGACTTTAACGATGTCTTTGTCAGCTGCCGGGATAACCTGGTCGAACATTTCAACCACATCAATCTGTGAACCCAGCGCGTGGTATACGGTCCCCATTTCCAGACCGATGATACCGCCACCCATTACCAGCAGGCGTTCTGGTACTTCTTTCAGTTCCAGCGCGTCAGTGGAGTCCCAGATACGCGGATCTTCATGCGGAATAAACGGCAGTTGAATCGGGCGAGAACCCGCTGCAATGATCGCGTTGTCGAAGTTGATCACGGTTTTGCCGTTCTCACCTTCCACTTCCAGGGTGTTCGCCCCGGTGAATTTACCCAGACCGTTGACCACTTTGACTTTGCGGCCTTTCGCCATACCAGCCAGACCACCGGTCAGCTGATTGATCACTTTCTCTTTCCAGGTACGAATCTTGTCGATATCGGTTTTCGGTTCGCCGAAGACGATACCGTGTTCAGCCAGCGCTTTGGCTTCTTCGATAACTTTGGCTACGTGCAGCAGTGCTTTAGAAGGGATACAGCCGACGTTCAGGCAAACACCGCCGAGGGTGTTGTAGCGTTCTACGATTACGGTTTCCAGACCTAAATCAGCGCAACGGAAGGCAGCGGAGTAACCTGCGGGGCCTGCCCCAAGTACCACGACCTGAGTTTTGATTTCAGTACTCATCATGACCTCTATATATTTATCTCCGGCGGGTCTGACGTTATTTTTATGACGCCCATCATCCACCGGGTCGTTCTATCCGTCGGTATTTTACAAAATTGTTAACAATTTTTAAACAACAAACGGCAACCGATTTGTCTATTCGCTAATAACCTCAATACATTCATGAGATTACCAGAAAAAAGCCGGCCGTTGGGCCGGCTCTTTTACTTACATCACCAGACGGCGAATGTCAGACAGCGTGTTGTTAATGATGGTAATGAAACGGGCACCATCAGCACCGTCGATCACGCGGTGGTCGAAGGAGAGAGAAATCGGCAGCATCAGACGCGGCACGAACTCTTTACCATTCCACACCGGTTCCATCGCGGACTTGGAAACACCGAGGATAGCCACTTCCGGCGCGTTCACAATCGGCGCGAAGTGGGTAGTACCCAGGCCGCCGATGCTGGAAATGGTGAAGCAACCGCCCTGCATTTCGCCCGCAGTCAGCTTACCGTCACGCGCTTTCTTAGAAATGGTCATCAGTTCGCGAGACAGCTCGATGATGCCTTTCTTGTTGACGTCTTTGAATACCGGAACAACCAGACCGTTCGGGGTATCCACCGCCACACCGATGTTGATGTATTTCTTCAGGGTCAGACGCTGACCGTCTTCCGACAGAGAACTGTTGAAGCGAGGCATCTGCTCAAGTGCCGCAGCAACGGCTTTCATGATGAAGACAACTGGGGTTATCTTCACATCCAGCTTACGTTTCGCTGCTTCTTCGTTCTGCTGTTTACGGAACGCTTCCAGCTCAGTGATATCGGTTTTGTCGAAGTGAGTAACATGCGGGATCATCACCCAGTTACGGCTCAGGTTCGCACCAGAGATTTTCTGGATGCGGCCCAGTTCCACCTCTTCGATTTCACCAAACTTGCTGAAGTCCACCTTCGGCCACGGCAGCATGCCAGGGATACCGCCGCCAGTTGCCGCCGGAGCCGCTTCTGCACGTTTGATCGCTTCTTTCACGTAAGCCTGAACGTCTTCGCGCAGGATCCGACCTTTACGGCCAGTACCCTTCACTTTCGCCAGGTTAACGCCGAATTCGCGTGCCAGACGGCGGATCAGCGGAGTCGCGTGAACGTAAGCGTCGTTTTCAGCAAACTCAGATTTGCCTTCTGCTTTCGCAGCCGGTGCTGCTGCCGGAGTTTCAGCTTTTGCTGCCGGAGCCGGCGCTGCCGCTTCCTGTTTCGCAGGAGCTGCCGCAGGTGCTGCGCCTTCAACTTCGAAGATCATAATCAGCGAGCCAGTTTTCACTTTGTCGCCAACGTTGACTTTCAGTTCCTTCACGACGCCTGCAAACGGAGCCGGAACTTCCATAGAAGCTTTATCGCCTTCTACGGTGATCAGTGACTGTTCAGCGGCAACTTTGTCGCCCACTTTCACCATCACTTCGGTCACTTCAACTTCGTCACCGCCGATATCCGGAACGTTAACCTCTTTCACGCCAGCCGCTGGTGCAGGGGCCGCTGCCGGAGCCGCTTCCTGTTTAGCCGCCGGAGCTGCCGCGCCTGCTTCACCCGCGACTTCGAAGACCATAATCAGCGAGCCGGTAGACACTTTGTCACCCACGTTCACTTTGATCTCTTTCACGGTGCCTGCAAACGGAGCAGGAACTTCCATAGAAGCCTTGTCGCCTTCTACGGTGATCAGCGACTGTTCAGCTTCAACTTTGTCGCCCACTTTCACCAGGATTTCGGTCACTTCGACTTCATCGCTGCCGATATCCGGAACATTTACGTCTTTTGCCGCCGCAGCCGCGGCGGGTGCTGCCGGAGCTGCTTCTTTCTTCTCTTCTGCCTGAGCAGGTGCAGCGTCAGCTGCACCGTCGGCGGAATCGAAAATCATAATCAGTGCGCCGGTCTGGGTTTTATCGCCCACAGAGACTTTGATCTCTTTAACGATACCCGCCTGCGGAGACGGTACTTCCATAGAGGCTTTGTCGCCTTCTACGGTGATCAGCGACTGTTCGGCTTCAACTTTGTCGCCCACTTTGACCAGGATCTCGGTGATTTCAACTTCATCAGCCCCGATGTCCGGTACTTTGATTTCGATAGCCATTATTCTTTTACCTCTTACGCCAGACGCGGGTTAACTTTATCTGCATCGATGTTGAATTTGGCGATTGCGTCAGCAACCACTTTCTTATCGATTTCGCCACGTTTAGCCAGTTCGCCCAGCGCCGCAACCACGACATAAGAAGCATCAACTTCGAAGTGGTGACGCAGGTTCTCACGGCTGTCGGAACGACCGAAGCCATCAGTACCCAGTACGCGGTAGTCGTCAGCCGGTACGTAAGTACGGACCTGCTCAGCGAACAGTTTCATATAGTCGGTAGATGCCACTGCCGGAGCGTCGTTCATCACCTGAGCGATATACGGAACGCGCGGAGTTTCCAGCGGGTGCAGCATGTTCCAGCGTTCACAATCCTGACCATCACGCGCCAGTTCGGTGAAGGAGGTCACGCTATAAACGTCAGAACCTACGCCGTACTCTTTCGCCAGGATCTCTGCCGCTTCACGGACGTGACGCAGGATAGAACCGGAGCCCAGCAGCTGAACTTTACCTTTGCTACCTTCAATGGTTTCGAGTTTGTAGATACCTTTACGGATACCTTCCTCAGCACCTTCCGGCATTGCCGGCATGTGGTAGTTTTCGTTCAGCGTAGTGATGTAGTAGTAAACGTTCTCTTGTTTCTCACCGTACATACGCTCCAGACCATCATGCATGATGACAGCAACTTCGTAAGCGTAAGCCGGGTCGTAAGAAATACAGTTCGGGATAGTCAGCGACTGAATGTGGCTGTGACCATCTTCGTGCTGCAGACCTTCGCCGTTCAGGGTGGTACGACCGGAAGTACCGCCGATCAGGAAGCCACGTGCCTGCTGGTCGCCAGCAGCCCAGCACAGATCGCCGATACGCTGGAAGCCGAACATCGAGTAATAGATGTAGAACGGAATCATCGGCAGATTGTTGGTGCTGTAAGAGGTCGCCGCTGCCAGCCAGGAACAACCTGCGCCCAGCTCGTTGATCCCTTCTTGCAGAATCTGACCTTTCTCGTCTTCTTTATAGTAAGCAACCTGCTCGCGGTCCTGCGGGGTGTACTGCTGACCGTTCGGGCTGTAAATACCAATCTGACGGAACAGACCTTCCATACCGAAAGTACGCGCTTCGTCGGCGATGATCGGTACCAGACGATCTTTGATCGACTTGTTCTTCAGCATCACGTTCAGGGCACGAACGAAAGCAATAGTGGTAGAGATCTCTTTGCTCTGCTCTTCCAGCAGCGCGCCGAAGTCTTGCAGGCTCGGCAGCTCCAGCTTCTCGGTGAAGTTCGGCTGGCGGCTTGGCAGATAACCGTGCAATTTCTGACGCTGAGCGTGCAGATAGGTATGCTCTTCAGAACCTTCCGGGAAGGTGATGTACGGCAGTTTTTCGATATCAGCATCAGACACCGGCACATTGAAACGGTCGCGGATATGACGCACGCCGTCCATGTTCATTTTCTTAACCTGGTGCGCGATGTTTTTACCTTCAGCTGCGTCGCCCATGCCGTAACCTTTAATGGTATGAGCAAGAATTACTGTCGCTTTGCCTTTGGTTTCCTGCGCTTTCTTGAATGCAGCGTAGATTTTCTTCGGATCGTGACCACCACGGTTCAGCGCCCAGATCTGCTCGTCAGTCCAGTCTGCAACCAGAGCTGCGGTTTCCGGATATTTACCGAAGAAGTGTTCACGAACGTATGCACCATCTTTCGATTTGAAGGTCTGGTAGTCGCCGTCAACGGTTTCGTTCATCAGCTGGATCAGTTTACCGCTGGTATCTTTACGCAGCAGCTCATCCCAACGGCTACCCCACATCACTTTGATCACGTTCCAGCCAGCACCTTCGAAGATGCCTTCCAGTTCGTTGATGATCTTGCCGTTACCGGTGACCGGGCCGTCAAGACGCTGCAGATTACAGTTGATAACGAAGACCAGGTTATCCAGTTTTTCACGGGTAGCGATGGTGATCGCACCTTTGGATTCTGGTTCGTCCATCTCGCCGTCGCCGAGGAAGGCGTAAACGGTCTGTTTAGAAGTATCTTTCAGGCCACGGTGTTCCAGATATTTCAGGAATTTAGCCTGGTAAATAGCACCAATCGGACCCAGACCCATAGATACGGTCGGGAACTGCCAGAATTCTGGCATCAGTTTCGGGTGCGGATAGGAAGAGAGGCCATTGCCGTGAACTTCCTGACGGAAGTTATCCAGCTGCTCTTGAGTCAGACGACCTTCCAGGAAAGCACGTGCGTAAACGCCCGGAGAAATGTGGCCCTGGAAGTAAACCAGGTCGCCGCCATCCTGCTCGTTGCGCGCACGGAAGAAGTGGTTAAAGCACACATCATAAATGGTTGCGGACGACTGGAAGGACGCCATGTGGCCGCCCAGTTCGAGGTCTTTTTTCGACGCACGCAGAACCGTCATGATGGCGTTCCAGCGGATAGCTGAACGAATACGGCGTTCCAGTTCCAGATTACCCGGATACTCCGGTTGTTCTTCAACGGGGATGGTGTTGATGTAGTTGCTGATACCGGTGCCTGCGGCTACGTTGACACCGCCTTTGCGGGCTTCAGCAAGCAGTTGGTCGATCAGATACTGAGCACGCTCAACACCTTCTTCACGGATGACCGATTCGATCGCCTGGAGCCAGTCGCGAGTTTCGATCGGATCCACGTCATTTGGGAAACGTTCTGACATGGGTTATTCCTTATCTATCTAATAACGTTGAGTTTTCTGGAACCTGTCCCATTGAACTCTCGCCGGAAAGCTCAATAAGACAGGTTCTACGTTTAGTTGCCGCGCTTTTATATGCGCTTGATTTACAACATCTTCTGGATAATTTTTACCAGAAAAATCACTAATTCTTTCGTTGTTCCAGACGACGCAGAGAACGCTCACGGCGGCTCTCTTCACGGCTTCTGTCGAGCAAAATTTCTTCGATAAAGGCCAGATGGCGATGCGATGCTTCGCGCGCTTCTTCCGGCTTACCGGCCATAATCGCTTCGAATATGCGAGTGCGGTGACTACTCACCAGCGGCAGCATCTCGCGACGCGAATAGAGCAATTCGAAGTTCTGACGGACATTCTGAGCCAACATCGGCTCCATACACCTTAGCAGATGAAGCAGAACTACATTGTGGGCTGCTTCGGTGACGGCAATCTGATACTGGAGGACGGCGTTTGATTCCGCGTCCAGATCGCCAGACTGCTGCGCCAGCTCTATGGCGTGGTGGAGTTCACGGATGCGTTCCTTGTCTTCATCGGTACTACGCAGCGCGGCGTAATAGGCGGCGATACCTTCCAGGGCGTGTCGTGTTTCGAGCAAGTCATACTGTGATTCAGGATGGTCGGAGAGCAGCTCCACCAGCGGATCGCTGAAACTTTGCCAGAGGCTGCTCTGAACAAAAGTGCCGCCACCCTGGCGACGAAGCAACAAGCCCTTTGCTTCGAGACGTTGAATCGCCTCACGCAAGGAGGGACGGGAGACGTCGAACTGTTTCGCCAGTTCGCGTTCCGGTGGGAGTTTTTCGCCCGGGCGGAGTGTGCCTTCGAGGATCAAAAACTCCAGTTGCTGCTCAATCACATCGGAGAGTTTTGGTTGGCGGATTTTGCTGTAGGCCATGAGTTCCTGTCTTAAGCCACTTGCCGAAGTCAATTGGTCTTACCAATTTCATGTCTGTGACGCTAAAGTAACAAAGTATTCACCTCATGTCCATACAGGTTTTGATTGAAATCATGAAACTGTGCACATTTTAACAAGTTGACATATATAACGTTTCAAAGTTGTAACTATGCACAAATGTAGACTTTACGTAGGAAAGGGATTTTTTAACGATTATTAAACTATAAAAATCCGAATTGAACCGATTCACTTACCAATTTATCGATTTTTAATTCAAAAATAATGAATTTATATTCATTTTGTATGTTGAGGGGATTTGAGGCTGACCTTTACAAACGGTTCCTTTTTAAGCAACTCATCTTCAACCATGCATAAAGCGGGTGCATTCGCTGCCGCATACCATTATTCTTTATCTGACGGAAGTCCTTTTGTAACAATTCAAACGTCTTTGATGTAAACAAATTAATACAAAAAACGGAATTGCAAACTTACACACGCATCACTGCGTAGATCAAAAAAACAATCACCGCACGAGGTTTCATGATGGAAGGTCAACAGCACGGCGAGCAGCTAAAGCGCGGCCTTAAAAACCGCCATATTCAGCTTATCGCGCTGGGTGGCGCGATAGGGACCGGGCTATTTCTGGGTAGCGCCTCCGTAATACAGTCCGCAGGGCCAGGGATTATCCTGGGTTACGCCATTGCTGGTTTTATCGCCTTTCTGATCATGCGTCAGCTAGGTGAAATGGTGGTCGAAGAACCTGTTGCTGGCTCCTTTAGCCACTTTGCTTATAAATACTGGGGTAGCTTTGCCGGTTTCGCTTCTGGCTGGAACTACTGGGTACTGTACGTTTTAGTTGCCATGGCAGAGCTGACTGCCGTGGGTAAATACATTCAGTTCTGGTATCCAGAAATCCCCACCTGGGTTTCTGCCGCCGTATTCTTTGTGGTGATCAACGCCATCAATCTGACTAACGTTAAAGTGTTTGGTGAGATGGAGTTCTGGTTTGCCATTATCAAAGTTATTGCGGTGGTAGCGATGATCATCTTCGGCGGCTGGCTGCTATTCAGCGGCAACGGCGGACCGCAGGCGAGCGTTAGCAACCTGTGGGATCAGGGTGGTTTCCTGCCGCACGGCTTTACCGGACTGGTGATGATGATGGCGATTATCATGTTCTCTTTCGGCGGTCTGGAACTGGTGGGGATCACCGCAGCAGAAGCTGATAATCCGGAGCAAAGTATCCCGAAAGCAACTAACCAGGTTATCTACCGCATCCTGATTTTCTATATTGGTTCGTTAGCCGTTCTGCTCTCGCTGATGCCATGGACCCGCGTTACTGCTGATACCAGTCCGTTTGTACTGATCTTCCACGAATTGGGCGATACCTTTGTGGCTAATGCGCTGAACATCGTGGTACTGACTGCTGCGCTCTCCGTGTACAACAGCTGCGTATATTGCAACAGCCGTATGCTGTTTGGTCTGGCACAACAGGGCAACGCGCCAAAAGCGCTGGCGTCTGTCGACAAACGCGGTGTACCGGTTAACACTATTCTGGTGTCTGCGCTGGTTACAGCATTGTGCGTGCTGATTAACTACCTTGCACCGGAATCCGCATTCGGACTGTTAATGGCACTGGTAGTATCTGCACTCGTGATCAACTGGGCGATGATCAGCCTGGCGCATATGAAATTCCGTCGCGCCAAGCAGGAACAAGGTGTGGTAACTCGCTTCCCTGCTCTGCTTTATCCGCTGGGTAACTGGATCTGCCTGCTGTTTATGGCGGCGGTACTGGTGATTATGCTGATGACCCCAGGAATGGCGATTTCGGTATACCTGATCCCGGTATGGCTGATCGTGTTAGGTATCGGCTATCTGTTTAAAGAGAAAACCGCCAAAGCCGTAAAAGCGCATTAATCTCTCTACGCCCTCACCCGTGCAGGGTGAGGGCAATAATCTTTACACCAACGCCCCGTAAATCGTCAGTAGCGCAATTACCACCACGACCACGAACGAGGTTTTCTTCGCCATGGAAACCGCTGCCTTCGGCGTCTCCACCTTGTCGACATGCGGTTCACGCGCCAGAGAGAACTGTGCCAGACGTGTTAATACCTGATATTGCGAAGTATGGAAATCACCCAGCGAAGCAAACCAGGCCGGTAACGCTTTTTCCCCATGACCGATCAAGGCATATACCACACCCGCAAGACGAACCGGCACCCAATCCAGTACATGAAGCACGGCATCAATGCCGGACTGTAAACGATGATGCGGCGTCTGGTAACGCGCCAGCCAGTATTGCCATGCACGCAAAAACGCATACCCCATCAGCGTAACGGGTCCCCAGGTTCCCCCCACAATCAGCCAGAACAACGGAGCAAGATAAAAACGAAAGTTAATCCACAGCAATGCATTTTGCAGCTCACGCAAATACTCACGTTCATCGCAGCCTGCCGGGACGCCGTGAATCATGGTGAGTTCGCCAGCCATCGTGGCACGGGCATGGCTATCATTACGTGAAGCAGCTGTCAGATAAGCATGATAATGAAGACGAACTTTACCTGCGCCAATACACAGCAAACCAATCAGCAGCCACACCAGCAGCGTGGGAACGTTGAACAATACTCCCTGCAATGCGCGTAACAGTAAAAAAGTCACGCCCATCGCAATAATGGTCATGCCTAATGTGCGCCCGAGAGAAAAATGTTTCACCCGCCGAAAGAACGCTTCAAGACGATGATCAAGCTGCCAGTGCTCGCCCAACTTAAACAGGCGCTCGAAAATTAACACCAGTAAGGTTGTAAATAGCGTCATGTTGTCTCCTTGCTGACCAGTGCACGAAACCGTGCCCAATCAAATGCAGGACCGGGATCGGTTTTCCGATCCGGCGCAATATCACAATGGCCCGTCATGTTATTAGCGATATCTGGATAGCGATCAATCAGTGCCCGCGTAACCGCCGCAAGCTGTTGATACTGCGCATCGGTATACGCCAGCGTATCGGTGCCTTCCAGCTCAATCCCAATAGAAAAATCATTGCAGCGTTCGCGCCCCTGATACTGAGAGACTCCGGCATGCCAGGCACGTTTATCGAAAGGAACATACTGGACTATTTCACCATCGCGGCGAATCAAACAGTGAGCGGAGACGCGCAAATGGGCGATCTCAGCAAAGAAAGGATGTGCCTGCGGATCAATAGTTCCAGTGAATAATGCGTCGATCCACGGACCGCCAAACTCGCCTGGCGGCAGGCTAATATTGTGCACCACCAGCAGGGTGGGTGTTTCGTCATCCGGGCGGCAATCGTAATGTGGTGAGGGAACGCGGCGCGCGCCAACCAGCCACCCCTGTTCTAACAACATGCAGGATCTCCTTATATGTGGTGCTAATACCCGGTTCAGAGTAGCATGTTTCTACCTTATGATTCGTTAGCTATCTGGAGTTTTAACATGCCGCCTCGCCGCTATAACCCTGACACCCGACGTGACGAGCTGCTGGAACGCATTAATCTCGATATCCCCGGCGCGGTGGCCCAGGCGCTGCGGGAAGATTTAGGCGGAACAGTCGATGCCAACAATGACATTACGGCAAAACTTTTACCGGAAAACTCTCGCTCTCATGCCACAGTGATCACACGCGAGAATGGCGTATTTTGCGGCAAACGCTGGGTTGAAGAGGTGTTTATTCAACTGGCAGGCGACGATGTCACCATAATCTGGCATGTGGATGACGGCGATGTCATCAACGCCAATGAACCCTTGTTCGAACTTGAAGGCCCATCCCGCGTGCTGTTAACGGGCGAACGCACTGCACTTAATTTTGTGCAAACCCTTTCAGGGGTTGCCAGTAAGGTACGCCACTATGTCGAATTACTGGAGGGCACCAACACGCAGTTGTTGGATACGCGCAAAACCTTACCCGGCCTGCGTTCAGCTCTGAAATACGCGGTACTTTGCGGCGGCGGAGCGAATCACCGCCTGGGGCTTTCTGATGCCTTCCTGATCAAAGAAAACCATATTATTGCCTCCGGCTCAGTGCGCCAGGCGGTCGAAAAAGCGTCCTGGCTGCACCCAGATGCGCCAGTAGAAGTCGAAGTAGAGAATCTGGAAGAACTTGATGAAGCCCTGAAAGCAGGTGCCGATATCATCATGCTGGATAACTTCGAAACAGAACAGATGCGCGAAGCCGTCAAACGCACCAACGGCAAGGCGCTACTGGAAGTGTCTGGCAACATCACTGACAAAACACTGCGCGAATTTGCCGAAACGGGCGTGGACTTTATCTCCGTCGGTGCGCTAACTAAACACGTACAGGCACTCGACCTTTCAATGCGTTTTCGCTGATTGCTGACAGATTTATCCGCTCCATCGCGGGCGGATAATCTCCCCTTTCCCAACTTTCTTCGTAACGCCTCGCAAATTTCTTGTCTTTCGCTGCAACGTAATAAAAAACTCCGGAAGCTGCTTTCCCGTTTCGTTTTTTGCCCCTCGCTTGTGCTGATGGCGTTTGCCAAAGTAGCGCCAACCAAATCAAGGAGCGAAACAAATGGACAAGCAACGCGGTTTTACACTTATCGAACTGATGGTGGTTATTGGCATCATTGCCATTTTAAGCGCCATTGGTATTCCCGCTTATCAAAACTACCTGCGCAAAGCCGCACTCACCGACATGCTACAAACCTTTGTGCCTTACCGTACCGCCGTAGAGTTGTGCGCGCTGGAACATGGTGGATTAGATACCTGCGACGGTGGCAGCAATGGCATTCCCTCGCCTACCACCACCCGCTATGTTTCAGCCATGAGTGTGGCAAAGGGCGTGGTGTCGCTGACCGGGCAAGAAAGTCTCAATGGGCTAAGCGTCGTCATGACACCGGGTTGGGATAACGCAAACGGCGTCACCGGCTGGACGCGCAACTGCAATATTCAAAGTGACAGCGCATTGCAGCAAGCCTGCGAAGATGTCTTTCGCTTTGATGACGCCAACTAAGGAGCGGCAATGAATATTCCACAGCTCACCGCCCTGTGTCTGCGTTATCAGGGAGTCTTGCTGGATGCCAGCGAAGAGGTGGTTCATGTTGCGGTGGTCGATGCCCCTTCGCATGAGCTACTGGACGCATTGCATTTCGCTACCACCAAACGTATTGAGATCACCTGCTGGACGCGCCAACAAATGGAAGGTCACGCCAGTCGCACCCAACAGACATTGCCCGTAGCTATTCATGAGAAGCATCAGCCCAAAGCAGAGTTGCTGACTCGAACGTTACAATCTGCGCTGGAACAACGCGCATCTGATATTCATATCGAACCAGCGGACAATGCCTACCGCATCCGCTTGCGTATCGACGGTGTATTGCATCCTTTACCGGATGTTTTACCGGATGCCGGAGTCGCATTAACCGCCAGATTAAAAGTGCTGGGCAACCTGGATATTGCGGAACATCGCCTGCCGCAGGACGGGCAATTCACTGTCGAACTGGCAGGAAACGCCGTCTCATTTCGTATTGCGACCTTACCATGCCAGGGTGGTGAAAAGGTGGTATTAAGGTTGTTACAGCAGGTGAGCCAGGCACTGGATATCAACACGCTGGGGATGCAGCCGTTACAACTGGCGGACTTTGACTACGCCTTGCAGCAACCACAGGGATTGGTGCTGGTAACTGGCCCTACTGGCAGCGGCAAAACGGTCACGCTGTATAGCGCCCTGCAAACGCTAAATACCGCTGATATTAATATTTGCAGCGTGGAAGATCCGATTGAGATCCCCATAGCAGGGCTAAACCAGACACAAATCCATCCGCGTGCCGGGCTCACCTTTCAGGGTGTTTTGCGTGCGTTGCTGCGCCAGGATCCTGACGTCATCATGATCGGAGAGATCCGCGATGGCGAAACAGCAGAGATCGCTATTAAAGCGGCGCAAACCGGTCACCTGGTGTTGTCTACCCTACACACCAATTCCACCACTGAAACGCTGGTACGTTTACAGCAAATGGGAGTCGCCCGCTGGATGCTCTCATCGGCGCTTACGCTGGTAATAGCCCAGCGTCTGGTACGCAAACTTTGCCCGCATTGTCGCCAGCAGCAAGGGGAGCCCATCCATATTCCAGACAATGTATGGCCGTCGCCGCTGCCCCGCTGGCAAGCACCCGGTTGTGTACATTGCTACCACGGTTTTTATGGTCGCACGGCCTTATTTGAAGTTCTGCCCATAACACCGTTCATACGTCAGCTTATTTCCGCTAATACCGACGTTGAATCGCTGGAAACGCACGCCCGACAGGCGGGTATGCGAACGCTTTTTGAAAACGGCTGCCTGGCCGTGGAGCAAGGCTTAACCACCTTTGAAGAGTTAATCCGCGTACTGGGAATGCCGCATGGCGAGTAAGCAACTCTGGCGCTGGCGTGGCATAACCGGCGACGGCAATGCGCAAGATGGGATGCTATGGGCAGAGAGCCGTGCTTTGCTGCTCATAGCACTACAGCAACAGATGGTTACCCCACTTAGCCTGAAGCGAATCGCCATCAATTCTGCGCAGTGGCGAGGAGATAAAAGCGCGGAAGTCATTCATCAACTGGCGACGCTACTCAAAGCCGGGTTAACGCTTTCTGAAGGGCTGGCACTGCTGGCGGAACAGCATCCCAGTAAGCAATGGCAAGCGTTGCTGCAATCGCTGGCGCACGATCTCGAACAGGGCATTGCTTTTTCCAATGCCTTATTACCCTGGTCAGAGGTATTTCCGCCGCTCTATCAGGCAATGATCCGCACGGGGGAATTGACTGGTAAATTAGATGAATGTTGCTTTGAACTTGCTCGACAGCAAAAAGCCCAACGTCAGTTAGCCGATAAAGTGAAATCAGCGTTGCGTTATCCCATCATCATTTTAGCGATGGCAATCATGGTGGTTGTGGCAATGCTGCATTTTGTGCTGCCGGAGTTTGCTGCTATTTATAAGACCTTCAACACCCCACTACCGGTACTAACGCAGGGGATCATGACGCTGGCAGACTTTAGTGGCGAATGGGGCTGGCTGCTGGTGTTGTTCGGCTTTCTGCTGGCGATAGCCAATAAGTTGCTGATGCGCCGCCTGACCTGGCTTATCGCGCGGCAGAAATGGCTGTTACGCATCCCGATTATGGGTTCACTGATGCGGGGACAAAAACTCACGCAGATCTTTACGATTCTGGCGCTGACTCAAAGTGCAGGCATTACTTTTTTACAGGGCGTAGAGAGCGTCAGAGAAACAATGCGCTGCCCGTACTGGGTGCAACTTCTGACACAAATCCAGCACGATATCAGTAACGGTCATCCCATCTGGCTGGCGCTAAAAAATGCCGGTGAGTTTAGCCCGCTCTGTTTGCAGTTAGTGAGAACAGGAGAGGCATCCGGTTCGCTGGATCTCATGTTAGACAACCTCGCCCATCATCATCGGGATAACACCATGGCGCTGGCGGATAACCTCGCAGCCTTACTGGAACCGGCGTTGCTGATCATAACGGGAGGAATTATCGGTACGCTGGTGGTGGCAATGTATTTGCCAATTTTCCATTTAGGCGATGCGATGAGTGGGATGGGATAACGCTGGCGTGTTGCTCCACGCCAGCGTTGGGAGATTACAGGTTGTTGAAGATGCGGTTTTCTTGTTCCAGCACACGGATAAATGTGGTGCGCTTGGTCAGCTCTTTCAGGCGTGAAGCCCCAACGTATGTACAAGCTGAACGCAGGCCGCCCAAAATATCACGCGCGGTATTTTCAACCGGGCCTCGCAGCGGCAGCTTAACGGTTTTACCTTCTGCTGCGCGATATTCCGCAACGCCGCCAACGTGACGTTTCATCGCAGACTCGGAGCTCATGCCGTAGAACAGCATAAATTTCTCGCCGTTCTCCTCAACGATGCGACCGCCGCTCTCTTCGTGGCCCGCCAGCATGCCGCCAAGCATGACGAAATCGGCACCGCCGCCAAAGGCTTTCGCGACATCGCCCGGCGTGGTGCAGCCACCGTCGCTGACGATCATTCCGCCCAGACCATGCGCAGCATCGGCACATTCGATCACCGCAGAAAGTTGCGGATAACCGACGCCTGTTTTGACGCGAGTTGTACAAACAGAACCGGGGCCAATGCCAACTTTAACGATATCAGCACCGGAGAGGATAAGCTCCTCACACATTTCACCTGTCACGACGTTGCCAGCACAAATGGTTTTGGTCGGCCACGCTTCACGCGCTTTCGCAACGAACTGCACGAAGTGTTCAGAATAACCATTCGCCACATCAATACAAACGAAGTTTAATGCCGGGTTCAGGTCGAGAATCTGTTTAGTTTTTTCGAAATCCGCATCTGACGTGCCGGTAGAAACCATCACATGTTTCAGCACATCAGCGGAAGAATTGTTGATAAACGCTTGCCACTCTTCGACAGAATAGTGTTTATGCACAGCAGTCAGAATATCAAAAGAAGCCAGCGCAGAGGCCATAGAAAATGTGCCTACGGTGTCCATATTTGCGGCGATAATCGGCACGCCGGACCAGCTCTGACCTGAATGTTTGAAGGTGAATTGACGTTCCAGTTCAACATCGGAACGGCTTTTAAGAGTGGAGCGTTTAGGGCGGATGAGAACGTCTTTAAAACCTAACTTCAGATCTTCTTCAATACGCATGTGCGGATTCCTGGGGTTAATGGCTATAAGGGTAAGAGCGCAACTCCAGTGACGCTATCATACGCACTAATCAATGCGGCGCAAGACTGCGAAATTGTCTTTTTTTACGCTACAATCCCATAAATTTACCTGGTAAATAGTGAGCGAACGTTTCATCAATTTCGCTTTCGTGCGCTCATTTTTAACGTTTTGATAATCATGATGAATTCCCGGGAATATAAATTATGAGGTATATAGTTGCCTTAACGGGAGGCATTGGCAGTGGCAAGAGTACCGTTGCCAATGCGTTTGCTGATCTCGGAATTAACGTCATTGATGCCGATATTATTGCGCGTCAGGTGGTTGAACCAGGTGCACCTGCGCTACATGCCATTGCTGATCACTTTGGCGCTAACATGATTGCTGCTGATGGAACATTGCAGCGCCGGGCCTTGCGCGAGCGGATTTTCGCCAACCCGGAAGAGAAAAACTGGCTTAACGCCCTGCTACATCCGCTGATTCAGCAAGAGACGCAACACCAGATCCAGCAAGCATCTTCCCCCTATGTACTTTGGGTTGTGCCATTGCTGGTAGAAAACTCATTGTATAAAAAAGCGAATCGAGTGCTGGTGGTGGATGTCAGCCCAGAAACGCAACTTAAACGCACCATGCAGCGCGATGATGTCACTCGCGAGCATGTTGAACAAATTCTTGCTGCTCAGGCAACGCGCGAAGCCCGCCTTGCCGTGGCAGATGACGTCATTGATAATAACGGCGCACCGGATGCTATCGCATCGGATGTTGCCCGCCTGCACGCACACTATTTGCAGCTTGCGTCGCAGTTTGTCTCACAGGAAAAACCGTAATGCAGACCCAGGTCCTTTTTGAACATCCACTAAATGAAAAAATGCGTACATGGCTGCGCATTGAGTTTTTGATTCAGCAACTCACCGTTAATCTACCCGTCGTTGACTACGCTGGCGCTCTGCATTTCTTCCGCAATGTCAGTGAATTACTGGATGTTTTCGAGCGCGGCGAAGTCCGTACTGAGCTGTTGAAAGAACTTGACCGCCAGCAGCGCAAACTCCAGACCTGGATTGGCGTGCCTGGCGTGGACCAGAGCCGTATTGAAGCATTAATTCAGCAGTTAAAAGCGGCGGGGAGCGTATTAATTTCCGCGCCGCGTATCGGGCAATTTCTGCGTGAAGATCGTTTGATTGCTCTGGTGCGTCAGCGACTGAGCATCCCAGGCGGCTGTTGTAGCTTTGATTTACCTACATTGCACATTTGGCTGCATCTACCCCAGGCGCAGCGCGACAGCCAGGTAGAAACCTGGATTGCCAGTCTGAACCCGCTCACCCAGGCACTTACCATGGTGCTGGATTTAATTCGCCAGTCGGCCCCCTTCCGTAAACAAACCAGCCTGAATGGTTTTTATCAGGATAACGGTGGCGATGCCGACTTGCTGCGCCTGAATCTGTCGCTCGATTCACAGCTTTATCCGCAAATTTCCGGTCATAAGAGCCGTTTTGCCATTCGTTTTATGCCGCTGGACAGTGAAAACGGACAGGTACCGGAACGTCTGGATTTCGAACTGGCCTGTTGCTAAGGAGTAAAAATGTCAGAAACTATTACGGTGAATTGCCCAACCTGCGGGAAAACGGTGGTGTGGGGTGAAATCAGCCCGTTTCGGCCATTTTGTTCCAAACGTTGTCAGCTGATCGACCTAGGAGAATGGGCTGCTGAAGAAAAACGAATCCCCAGCAGTGGCGATCTTTCCGAAAGCGATGACTGGAGCGAAGAGCAGAAGTAATTGGGTGTAAAAGGTGAGATGTTGTCGGATGCAGCGCGAACGCCTTATCCGACCTGCAAGATCTTTTATATCAATGTGTTAAAAAATTGTAGGCCTGATAAGACGCGCCAGCGTCGCATCAGGCATCCAGTGTAAATGTTGGATGCCTTAACCGATCTACAGACACTTAAGCTTCGCAATTACCGGTTCATTGGCTGGCGGAAAATCATCTGCATTGAGGCTGGCCTGTGAAATCCACTCACTGGGCTGCCCTTCTTTACCCCACGGCTCCCCTTCCCAGCTTTCGACCAGCCAGAACCACAGTGTTATATGCCTGTCCGGGAATTCATATTCCAGTTTTTCAAATAGCGAATAATGTTGTGGGGTAATCCCGACTTCTTCCTGAAGTTCACGCACCACCGCCTGTTCCGGCGTTTCGCCCATTTCAATTTTACCGCCAGGAAACTCCAGTTTATTCGCCATGTGCGCATCTGCGGCGCGACGGGTTATAAAGATTTCATTGTTCTCGTTGCGAATAATACCTACCGCAATTTGCAGCTTTTTCATTGTCTTAAACCTATAAAAAAGGCGCAGAATCCTGCGCCTTTTGTTTCAAGAGTTAGCTTTATTGCAGGCGACCATGGCACTGCTTGTATTTTTTACCAGAACCGCACGGGCAAGGATCGTTACGTCCTACTTTGCGTTCACCGGTTTGCGCCGCCAGTGCAGCTGCGGCTGCAGAGTCGTCATCCTGATGGCTAAGCTGCTGCATTTGCGCTAAACGCTCGGCTTCCATACGACGCTGTTGTTCCAGCTCCTCAACCTCTTCAGGCATACGTACCTGGACTTTGCTCAGCGTGCTGATGACTTCATATTTCAGCGACTCCAGCATCGCTGCAAACATGGAGAACGATTCACGTTTGTATTCCTGCTTCGGATCTTTCTGTGCATAGCCACGCAGGTGGATACCTTGACGCAGATAATCCATCGCCGCCAGGTGCTCTTTCCACAGGGAGTCAAGCGTTTGCAGCATGACGCCTTTCTCGAAGTGACGCATCATCTCAGCGCCAACCACTTCTTCTTTACGCTGATACACTTCGATGGACTGCGCCAGAATACGCTCACGCAGCGTCTCTTCATGCAGTTCTGGCTCTTTGTCCAGCCACTCGGCAATCGGCAAATCGAGGTCGAAATCGTTCTTCAGACGTTCCTGCAGCCCCGGAATATCCCACATTTCTTCCAGCGACTGCGGCGGAATGTAGGCATCGATGGTCGCTTTGAACACATCTTCACGAATGCTGTTGATGGTATCGCTCACATCGCTGACATCCAGCAGTTCATTACGCTGGGAATAAATAGCGCGACGCTGATCGTTAGCCACGTCATCATATTCCAGCAGTTGCTTACGAATATCGAAGTTACGGCTTTCAACTTTACGCTGAGCGTTGGCAATCGCTTTTGTCACCCACGGGTGCTCGATGGCTTCGCCTGGTTTCATACCCAGTTTACGCATCATGCCGGAAACACGGTCAGAAGCAAAAATACGCATCAGCGCATCTTCCATCGACAGGTAGAAACGGGAAGAACCGGCATCCCCCTGGCGCCCAGAACGACCGCGTAGCTGGTTATCGATACGACGAGATTCGTGACGTTCTGTACCGATGATATGCAGACCACCTGCAGCCAGTACCGCATCGTGACGCACCTGCCAGTCGGCTTTGATTTTTTCAATTTGCTCTGCGGTCGGATTTTCCAGCGCGGCAACTTCTGCCTGCCAGCTACCACCGAGCACAATATCTGTACCACGACCCGCCATGTTAGTCGCGATAGTCACCGCCGCCGGATAACCCGCTTGTGCAACAATCGCTGCTTCGTTAGCGTGGAATTTGGCGTTCAGAACGTTGTGTTTGATACCGGCTTTGGTCAGTTCGTTTGACACCAGCTCAGATTTTTCGATGGAGATAGTACCCACCAGCACCGGCTGGCCTTTCGCAGTACGTTCTTTGATATCTTCAATGATCGCCTGAATTTTTTCCGCTTCAGTCATGTAGACCAGGTCCGGCAGATCTTTACGAATCATTGGACGGTTGGTCGGAACAACGACGGTATCCAGCTTATAGATGGAGCTGAATTCGAAAGCTTCGGTATCAGCAGTACCGGTCATCCCCGCCAGTTTTTCATACAGACGGAAGTAGTTCTGGAAGGTGATCGACGCCAGCGTCTGGTTTTCGTTCTGGATCTGTACACCTTCTTTCGCTTCCACTGCCTGATGCAGGCCATCGGACCAACGACGTCCCTGCATGGTACGACCGGTGTGTTCGTCAACTATGATAACTTCACCATCTTTAACGATGTAGTCGACGTCTCGGGTAAACAGCGCATGAGCGCGCAGCGCCGCCGTTACGTGGTGCATCAGCATGATGTTGGCCGGAGAGTACAGAGACTCCCCTTCATCCATGATGCCTTCTTTCACCAGCAGTTCTTCAATCAGCACCAGACCACGTTCGGTCAGGTTCACCTGGCGAGATTTTTCGTCCACCGAGAAGTGGCCTTCGCCCTGGAAGGTTTCGGAGTCTTCTTTTTCCTGACGGATCAGGTGCGGAATAATTTTATTCACGCGTTTATACATTTCCGAGCTGTCTTCTGCCGGGCCGGAAATGATCAGCGGTGTACGCGCTTCATCGATCAGGATGGAGTCCACTTCGTCCACCAGCGCATAGTGCAGTTTACGCTGTACACGTTCTTCAGGGCTGAACGCCATGTTATCGCGCAGGTAGTCAAAGCCGTATTCGTTGTTCGTACCGTAAGTGATGTCAGCTGCGTAAGCTTCACGCTTCGCCGGTGCTGGCATACCCGGCAGGTTGATACCGACAGTCAGGCCAAGGAATTCAAACAGCGGACGGTTGTTTTCGGCGTCACGTTGCGCCAGGTAGTCGTTGACGGTAACAACGTGTACGCCCTTACCGGTTAATGCGTTCAGGTAAGCAGGCAGCGTTGCGGTCAGGGTTTTACCTTCACCGGTACGCATTTCCGCGATGCAGCGTTCGTTAAGAACCATACCGCCGAGTAACTGAACGTCGAAGTGACGCATACCAAAGACGCGCTTACTTGCCTCACGCACCACAGCGAAAGCTTCTGGGATCAGATTTTCCAGCACTTCGCCTTTTTCCAGACGTGCACGAAACTCTGCGGTTTTCCCTTTCAGTTCTTCGTCGGAGAGTTTTTCCATCTCCGGTTCCATGGCATTGATAATGTTGACGACTTTGCGCATCCGGCGCAGGGTGCGATCGTTACGACTACCGAAAACTTTAGTTAATAATTTGATTAGCATAATAAAATCTCAAACGCCCCGTGTTGCGGAGTCAATAAAATGAAATAAAAGTTTATTGTTGTTAGCTGAGGCGTTGAGGGCCAGCACGGATACCTTGCGCCTGGCTTATCCAGACGGGCGTGCTGAATTTTGCTTGTGGGGTAAAATGCGCATAATCAATGCGATAACCCTTTTCAGACGGCGTGCCTTCCTGGGTCAACAGCGCGCTGAGCGTATCCAGTAATGCAAGATGTTGCGCCTGAAGAGGCAAAGATTCTTCAGCAACGGGCAGCGTTTGCGGTGCCATTGCGAAGGAAAGATGACGGATTACCGTGCGAATGGCATGTTGATGCCAGTAATCAACGGAATAGTTCGAATTCGGGCGGCGCGTGTTCGCTTCCAGCAAGGCCAATTGACCAAAGTTAACTTTGGCTGAAGGCTCGTGGTTGCGGGTTGTCGCTTTTGCGGGCGCGTTTGGTTCGGCGGCGTTGCTGAGCGCAGGCAAACCTAAACTCGCCGCGACCATCCCTAATAAGAGATGCGGCCAGAAGTAGCGTTTACCAAACTGTCGCCAGCGCGTCAGTATTCCACTCACGTTATTGCCATCCCGATCGTATTCAAACGTATTTAGCGCACAAATCTTATCATTAAAGCCTGAAGTCCACAGCACGAATGAAGATAAGTTGTGCGTAAAAGTGCTTAAGAAAACAGCGTTCGCACCGTTTTTTATCGTTCTTATAAAATTCAAAAAAAAACGACTGGTTCACCTGGCCGGAGAGAGTGCCAGATTTGCCAGTCGAATTTTATACGACAGTATAAATGTCGTTATGCCAGTACGGCTGAAGGCGCTTTGAAGGCCAACGGCAGTTCTGCGTCGTCCTGGAAGGTCACATATTCCCAGGCTTCCTGTTTTGCAAGGACAGCCTGCAGCAGTTTGTTATTCAGTGCATGACCAGATTTATAAGCGGTAAATGCACCAATAATATTGTGACCACACATGAACAAGTCACCGATCGCATCGAGCATTTTGTGACGCACAAATTCGTCTTCAAAACGCAGGCCGTCTTCGTTCAGTACGCGATAATCGTCAACAACGATGGCACAATCGAAGCTGCCGCCCAGGCACAAACCACGGGACTGCAGATATTCGATATCACGCATGAAACCGAACGTACGCGCACGGCTGATCTGGCGCATAAACGCATCAGCGGAGAAGTTCATCGCATAGCGCTGGTTGCTGGAATCAATAGCCGGATGGTTAAAATCGATGGTGAAATCCAGCGAAAAACCATTGTACGGCTTAAATTCAGCCCACTTATCGCCATCTTCGACACGAACAGTCTCTTTGATGCGAACAAATTTCTTGGCGCAGTTCAACTCGTCGATACCGGCGTCAAGCAGCAGGTATACAAACGGAGCGGCGCTGCCGTCCATGATCGGGATTTCCGGCGCGTTAACTTCGATAACAATGTTATCGATGCCCAAGCCCGCGAGAGCAGCATTGAGGTGCTCTACGGTTGAAATCCGTACATCATGCTCGTTGACCAGACACGTACAGAGCATGGTATCACGCACAGATTTGGCATCGGCCGGGAAATCTACCGGTGGATTCAAGTCGGTGCGACGATAGATGACCCCGGTGTTGGCCGGCGCAGGTCGTAACGTCAGGGTGACTTTCTTGCCGGTATGTAAACCGACACCCGTCGCCTGAACGATACGTTTAAGTGTCCTTTGTTTGATCATCGTATTATCTCGCCAAATTACCTATCCAACCGAAGTGTACTATACATTCGGCGGGCCAGTTTAGCACAAAGAGCCTCGAAACCCAAATTCCAGTCAATTCTTAATCAGCTTGCTTACGCAGGAATGCTGGGATATCCAGATAATCCGGCTCTTTCGCAGTTTGCGGCGCATTGTCATTCACGACTTTAGCAACCGGCTTCTGCTCCTGGGTCAGCGGAGCCATCCCGTGCTGCTGGTAGCGATCCATCACTGGCTGCTGAACCTGCTTATTGGTCACCAGAGTGATTTCAGGACGTTTGTCCATGCCTATACCTGTCGCAACAACGGTTACGCGCAGCTCGTCATTCATATCCGGGTCAAGAGAAGTACCGATAACCACAGTCGCGTTGTCGGATGCAAATGCACGGATGGTGTTACCTACCGTTTCGAACTCATCCAGACGCAGGTCGAAGCCCGCCGTGATGTTAACCAGCACGCCGCGTGCACCAGACAGGTCGATATCTTCCAGCAGCGGAGAAGAGATAGCCATTTCAGCAGCTTCTTCCGCACGGTCTTCACCGCTCGCCACACCAGAACCCATCATTGCGTAGCCCATTTCAGACATTACGGTACGTACGTCTGCAAAGTCCACGTTCATCAGGCCTGGACGAGTAATCAGTTCAGCGATACCTTGCACTGCACCTTTCAGTACATCGTTCGCTGCGCCAAATGCATCCAGCAGGGAGATACCGCGGCCCAAGACTTTCAGCAGTTTGTCGTTAGGGATAGTGATCAGAGAGTCCACATGCTTGGACAGTTCTGTGATCCCCTGCTCAGCGAATGCCATACGCTTCTTGCCTTCAAAGTTGAAAGGCTTAGTCACGACAGCAACGGTCAGGATCCCCAAATCTTTTGCCACTTCAGCGACAACTGGTGCTGCACCAGTACCGGTACCACCACCCATACCCGCAGCAATAAAGACCATGTCTGCACCTTCCAGCGCCGCACGCAGTGCATCGCGATCCTCATCAGCCGCATTACGGCCAACTTCTGGATTTGCGCCAGCTCCCAGTCCTTTGGTGATACCGCTACCGATTTGAATCGTCTGTCCAACCGCTGTTTTACGCAGCGCTTGTGCATCGGTATTTACCGCGAAGAATTCAACACCTTCAATGCGCTCGCGCACCATGTGTTCAACAGCATTACCGCCGCCGCCGCCGACGCCGATGACTTTAATCACCGCGTCATTGGTAAGTTCCATTGGTTCAAACATAGTTTCTCTCCGATTTGTGCCTGTCGCCTGAGGCCGTAATTATCGTCGACCTCATAAAAATTAAAACTCTTTTCGCAGCCAACTATTGAGTCGCTTGATCCACGAGCCAACTGATGCTGTAACACGTTTTTCTACTTCAGCTTCACCGTTAAGATGTGACTCTTTCCCGTAGTGAAGCAATCCCACCGCCGTCGAATAATACGGCTCCTGAGCATAATCCGTTAAACCGGTAATGTTCAGCGGCGCGCCGATGCGCACCTGCGTATGAAACACGCGCTGAGCACAAGCTGCAAGCCCTTCAATCTGCGCGGCGCCACCGGTTAATACAATGCCTGCCGCCAGGTGATGTTTAACCCCTTGTTGGCGAAGCTTTTCCTGCAACTGCAATATCTCTTCGTTGACCAGGTTGAGCAGTTCGGTATAGCGTGGCTCGATCACCTCTGCCAGGGTCTGACGTTGCAGACTCCGCGGTGGACGACCGCCTACGCTCGGCACTTCCACGCTCTCATCTTTTCCAACGATGGAACCCAGCGCACAACCGTGGCGAACTTTAATCGCTTCGGCGTCGCTTGGCGGCGTGCCAAAGGCGTAAGCGATATCACTGGTCACGACATTGCCAGCATAAGGAATTACCTTAGTGTGGCGCAATGCCCCACCGGTATAAACGGCGATATCCATTGTACCACCACCGATATCGACGACGCAGACACCCAGTTCACGTTCATCTTCCGTCAATACCGAATAACTTGATGCCAGTCCGGCAAATATCAGTTGGTCAACTTTCAGCCCACAACGTTCAACCGCTTTGACGATGTTTTTCGCCATATCGTTGTGACATGTGATCAGGTGCACTTTTGCCTGCATCCGCACGCCCGAAAGTCCTACCGGATTCTTGATCCCTTCCTGATAGTCAATCGCATACTCTTGCGGGATCACATGCAGCACACGATGCTCATCGCGCACACGCACTGATTTCGCGGTATGGACGACGTTTTCCACATCTTCTTGCGTCACTTCTTCTTCAGAAATAGGCACCATACCAATTTCATTCTGGCAGCTGATGTGCTTACCAGAAAGCGCCAGATATACCGAAGAGATCTGACAATCTGCCATCAATTCTGCCTGGTCAATGGCGCGTTGTACGCACTTGACCACGGATTCGAGGTCGTTCACCCCGCCTTTATCCATACCACGCGACGGGCAGCTGCCCACGCCAATGATATTGACCATACCGTCGGGCAGAACTTCCCCTACTAAAGCGGCAACCTTCGCGGTACCAATCTCCAGTCCTACTACCAGTTTTCTGTCCGTCGCCTTGATCATTGTTGTTCTGCCTGTGCCTGATTTTGTTGCTGAGTAGATTCCTCTGGCGGCAAGGGCGCCCAGCCTACTGCCGCTCCAGAGTCATAACGCAAATCAACGTAGCTAATCCGTTTGCCATCGGTTTGCGCCTGCTGCTGTAAAACCGGATAAAGTTCTACAAAGCGAGCCAAACGTTTCATCGTATCGCCCCGGCCAAGATTGAGCTTAATATCGTTATTCAGCGTCAACTGCCAGGAACGCCGCGCGGTCATCGCCGCTTCCTTCAGAGTAAATCTGTCCTTTGCCAGCATCTGCCCCATTTCGCGATAGCCCTGCAACACTTCATTGGCGCTGCCTTCCGGGCCATACAGCATTGGAAGCACCTGCTTGCTGGTGCGATCTGGCGGCACGCTGAAAGTGTTTCCTTCCGCGTCTACCATATGTTGATCATTCCACCGCGCAATCGGCACATATTCAACCAGATGAATCTTCAATTCATCAGGCCACTGCTTTCTGACGCTCACCTGCTTAATCCACGGCAGGCGTTGTTCTATTTGCGTCTGGATGATGTTGACATCCTGGGTCATAAAGGTACCTGGCTCACCCAATGCCAGGATCGACTGCCGGATATCGTCATTACGCGTGTAATGGCGTTCACCGGTCAACACCAGCTTTGAGAGCGGCAGGCGTTGCGCATCTTCCATCCAGCCCAACACGACCCAGCCGCTCACCAACACTGTCGTTAAAACGGTCAGCAGGAAAAGGATCCCCGCCAGACGCGTTCCATTATTGCGGCGAGAAGAAACCTCTTCTTCGCTGTTTCGCGTGTTCAGAGCAGCCTGCGACATATTAGTCCGCCAGTTCCAGAATTCGTACTACCAACTGCGAGAAGCTCATACCTGCCTGACGTGCCGCCATCGGCACCAGGCTGTGGCTGGTCATACCCGGTGAGGTATTGGCTTCCAGCAGATAAAACTGTCCATCGCTGTCCAGCATAACGTCAATACGTCCCCATCCTTTGCAACCTAACGTCGTCCATGCTTTCAGCACTAATGCCTGCAAATTGGCCTCTTGTGACGCTTCCAGACCTGCGGGGCAGAAATACTGTGTCTCATCAGAGAGATACTTCGCCTCATAATCATAGAAGGTTCCGGACGGTTGAATACGTATTGACGGTAAAATTTCTTCACCGAGTATCGCAACCGTGAACTCCGGCCCACTTAGCCATTTTTCAATCAATACTTCTTCATCGTGCTGAAATGCCAATCTTAATGCATCTTGTAGAGCATTTTCTGCTACTACTTTTGACATTCCCACACTGGAACCTTCGCGGCTCGGCTTAACGATAACCGGCAAACCTAAGGCAGAAATTTCTGCTAACTGCTTATCGCTCAGGCCTTTTTCAAACTCTGCGCGGGTTAATGCTACCCACGGCGCTACCGGTAAACCAGCGCCTTGCCAAAGCAATTTGCTGCGTAGTTTATCCATTGAAAGCGCAGATGCCATCACTCCGCTGCCGGTATAAGGCAAGCCCATCAGCTCGAGCATACCCTGCAGCGTGCCATCTTCACCGCCGCGACCATGTAGCGCGATAAACACTTTCTGAAAGCCCATCGACTTCAGTTGCGTCACGTCGACTTCTTTCGGGTCGACAGGATACGCGTCAATACCGCCTTCACGCAGCCCGGCTAACACCGCTGCACCAGAATTCAGAGAAACTTCCCGCTCAGCGGAGGTCCCGCCCAACAGGACCGCGATTTTATCAGTCATGTTGTTCTTCCTCCGGAGTTTGCGGCTTCAGTTTGATTTCAGCTAAAGAACGAGCAATTTTTCCGATATTACCGGCCCCCTGAACGAGAATCAGGTCGTTACCGGTTAATACTGGTGCTAGCATTTCGGCTACCTGCGCTGGGTCCGGCACCAGAATGGGATCAATTTTCCCACGTCCACGAATTGTGCGACACAGCGAACGGCTGTCCGCTCCCGGAATTGGCGCTTCGCCAGCCGGATACACTTCCAGCATCAACAGGGTATCAACCTGCGTCAGCACATTGGCGAAATCATCATACAGGTCGCGCGTACGGGTAAAACGGTGCGGCTGAAACAGCATTACCAGGTTTTTATCCGGCCAGCCTGCACGCGCCGCTTTAATGGTGGCGTCCACTTCCGTCGGGTGGTGGCCGTAGTCATCGACCAGCATTGCCGTACCGCTCTTACCATTCACTGGCTCCAGCGGGAATTCACCGAGGAAATCAAAACGGCGACCAGTCCCCTGGAAGCTCTCCAGCGCACGCAAAATAGCCTCGTCGTCAATCCCTTCTTCCGTAGCAACCGCAACCGCAGCTGCGGCGTTCAGCGCGTTATGACGGCCTGGCGCATTCAGGGTGACGCGCATCGGCTCTTTGTCCTGGCGCAGCAGCGTAAAGTGCCCCTGCGGGCCAATCTGCTGATAATCTTCTACACGCACGTCGGCATCTTCGCTGAAGCCGTAAGTCGTGGTCTGACGCCCCACACGCGGTAACAATTCGCGGATCACCGGATCATCAACACACATCACCGCACGACCGTAAAACGGCAGGTTGTGCAGAAAATTAATAAAGGTCTGTTTTAAATTCTCAAAGTCGCCCTGGTAGGTATCCATGTGGTCGGCTTCGATATTGGTGACAATCGCCACCATCGGTTGCAAATGGAGGAACGATGCATCGCTCTCATCCGCTTCGGCAATCAGGTATCGACCATGCCCCAAACGCGCATGAACACCCGCCGCTTTTACCAGCCCGCCGTTAACGAAGGTTGGGTCGAGCCCCGCTTCTGCGTAGATGCTGGAAACCATCGCGGTGGTTGTCGTTTTGCCGTGCGTTCCGGCAATGGCGATGCCATGACGAAAACGCATTAACTCAGCCAGCATTTCGGCGCGACGAATCACCGGAATACGCGCTTCATGAGCTGCGACAATTTCCGGGTTATCGGCAGAAATCGCGCTGGAAACAACGACCACGCTGGCATCACGTACGTTTTCCGGGCGATGGTTGAAATAAATCGTCGCCCCAAGATTCATTAACTGCTGCGTGACCGGATTTGGCGCTAAATCGGAACCACTGATCTGATAACCTTCATTGGCCAGAACTTCGGCAATACCGCCCATACCGGCACCACCGATGCCGACAAAATGTATGTGCCGAACGCGACGCATTTCGGGCACGATGGAACGCAGTTTTGCCAATTGTTGTGTATTCATTCTTTACGCCATTAACTTCTTACATTCATACGATGCAAAAGGCATCGCTACAATTACGTCCGGGCAGCCCGGCTCACTTCATTTGCCACTCGCTCGGTGGCATCCGGAATGGATGCAGCACGGGCGCGTTCTGCCATGGTTAATAAGGTTTCTCGCGACCACCCGGCCAGGGTGTTGGCGACAGCATCCACGCTAAGCTGTGGCTGCTCGATAATTTTGGCTGCGCCCGCTTTTTCCAGCGGTAGCGCATTCCAGTATTGCTGGCGGTCTTTATGTTGAAACGGCACAAACAATGCCGGTAGCCCCGCTGCGGCAATTTCACTCACCGTTAACGCACCGGAGCGGCAAACGACGACATCCGCCCACGCATACGCCGCCGCCATATCATCAATAAATTCCGTCACTTTATGCTGCGGTTGCCCCGCTTCCGCATACGCCTGTTCAACGGATTGTTGCGAACCTTTTCCGCTCTGATGCCAGATAGTGACTGAATCACCCAGTTTCGCAGCAACCTGCGGCATTGTCTGGTTAAGAATGCGTGCGCCCTGAGAACCGCCCACTACCAACACACGAACCGGACCTTCACGACCAGCCAAACGTTGCTGCGGCAGTGGCAACGCCAACACATCGGTACGAACAGGATTACCCACCACTTCCGCATTAGGGAAAGCGCCTGGAAACGCCTGCATCACTTTGGTGGCAATCTTCGCCAGCCATTTATTGGTTAAGCCCGCAATACCGTTTTGTTCATGAAGTACAACCGGAATGCCTAACGACCACGCTGCCAGTCCACCTGGACCTGATACGTAGCCGCCCATACCGAGCACCACATCAGGTTTGAACGCTTTCATAATCGCCCGTGCCTGACGCCAGGCGTTAAAAATACGCAGAGGCGCAGCTAACAGTGCTTTTATACCTTTACCACGCAGACCAGAGATACGAATGAAATCAATTTCGATGCCATGTTTTGGCACTAAGTCCGCTTCCATACGGTCGGCAGTCCCCAGCCAGCGAACTTGCCAACCCTGAGCCATTAGATGGTGCGCAACCGCCAGTCCCGGGAACACATGTCCACCGGTTCCGCCGGCCATCACCATTAATCGCTTTCCTTGACCACTCATCGTGAACCTCGTACAAACGCCTGCGCTTTCTCCAGACGCGTTTCATAATCAATACGCAACAGCATCATGATGGCTGTCGACATAATCAGTAAGCTCGAACCACCGTAACTGATCAGCGGCAATGTCAGACCTTTGGTCGGTAACATCCCCGCCGCCGCACCTACGTTAACCAGCGCCTGGAAGCTAAACCAGATGCCAATGGAACAGGCGAGAAAACCGGAAAAACGATGGTCAATTTCTAATGCTTTACGGCCAATCGACATCGCACGAAAAGCGACGAAGAATACCATTAAAAGTGCTAGTACCACACCGACATAACCTAATTCTTCGCCGATAATGGCGAAAATAAAGTCAGTGTGCGCTTCCGGCAGATACTCCAGTTTTTGTACCGAGTTACCTAAGCCTTGCCCCCAAAGTTCGCCGCGACCAAACGCCATCAGCGATTGCGTTAACTGATAGCCGCTGCCAAAGGGATCTTCCCACGGGTTCCAGAATGCGGTAACACGGCGGATACGGTACGGTTCGGCGAGGATCAGCAACACAACCGCTGAAATCCCCATGCCGATAATGGCAATGAACTGCCACAATTTCGCTCCCGCCAGGAATAACATCGCCAGCGTAGTCACAAACAACACCACCACCGTACCAAGGTCTGGCTGTGCCAGCAGTAACACTGCCAACACCAGAATCACGCCCATCGGTTTCAGGAAGCCGCGCAGGTTATTACGCACTTCGTCGCCTTTACGCACCAGATAGTTGGCGATATAGCAAAACAACGACAGTTTTGTCAGCTCCGCAGGCTGGATACGCAGCAAGCCGAGATCGATCCAACGCGATGCCCCTTTAACAGAGCTACCCACTACCAGAACGATCATCAACAGGATGATTGAACCGAGTAGCATCGTAGCGCTGTAACGTTGCCAGAACTCCATCGGCAGACGCAGCGTAATGATCGCCAGAATGAACGCCAGGATCAGGTAGACGCCATCACGCTTAGCGAAGAAAAAGGGATCGTTAGTCAAGCGTTGTCCGATAGGCATTGATGCCGACGTCACCATGATAAAGCCAATCGCCGCGAGGCCGAAGGTCAGCCACAGTAAGGTGCGATCGTACATGATCAGGCTGTCGGTATCTTTTTCCCGCGAGCCCATCACCCAGCCCTTTAGCGCCGTGGAGATCCAGACCAGGATACTGAATCCTGGCAGGCGCGGCATTTTCAGGCGAGGGAGAGATAAACGCATCAACCTAACTCCTTCGCCAGACGGGCAAACTCATTGCCTCGTTGTTCAAAGTTCTTGAATTGATCAAGGCTGGCACAGGCCGGGGAGAGCAGAACCATATCTCCTGGTTGAACACGCGGAGCCAGCAAGCGCATCGCCTGTTCCATGGTTTCGGTTTGTTCTGCCACTTCCGGGCGTAGCGCCGCCAGCTGCGCGCCGTCCCGACCGAAACAATACAGACGTACGTTATCGCCATTCAGGTAACGCGCCAGTGGGCTAAAATCCGCCGATTTACCATCGCCGCCCAGCAACAAATGCAGAGTGCCATCTACGTGCAGGCCATTCAGCGCCGCTTCCGTACTGCCGACATTGGTCGCTTTCGAGTCGTTAATCCAGCGCACACCGTTATGTTCCAGCACCACTTCAAAGCGATGCGGCAAACCAGTGAACGTAGTTAACGCTTTCAGGCTACTGGCGCGTGGCAAACCAGCTGCGTCTGCCAGCGCCAGTGCCGCCAGCGCATTGGTGTAGTTATGCTGACCGGAAAGTTTCATCTCTTTCACGTTCAACACTTTCTCGCCTTTCACCCGCAGCCAGGTTTCACCCTGCTGATGATTCAAGTGATAGTCGCCCATATTGATACCAAAGCTAACGCAGCGTTCATCCGCACCACGAATCGGCATTGTTAAGGCATCATCAGCATTAACCACGCAAACTTTCGCATTTTCATAAATGCGCAGTTTTGCCGCACGATACTGCTGTAAACCAAATGGATAGCGATCCATATGATCTTCAGTCACGTTCAGAATGGTCGCTGCTACCGCCTGTAAGCTGGAGGTGGTTTCAAGCTGGAAGCTCGACAGCTCCAGCACGTACAGTTCGCACTCATCATCCAGCAGCATCAACGCAGGCAGGCCAATATTGCCACCCACACCAACGTTAACCCCCGCCGCTTTCGCCATTTCACCCACTAGCGTGGTGACCGTGCTTTTGCCGTTAGATCCGGTGATCGCCACAATCGGTGCTTGTGCTTCGCGGCAGAATAGCTCGATATCGCCAACGATTTCGATTCCGGCATCAGCGGCAGCGCTTAAGGATGGATGCGCCAGTGCAATACCGGGACTGGCGACAATCAGATCGGCCGCCATCAGCCATTCATCATTCAGACCGCCCGTGTGGCGTTCTACGGCTTCGGGTAATTTATCCAGGCCAGGCGGTGTCATACGCGTATCCATAACGCGCGGCGTCACACCGCGAGCGAGGAAAAAGTCCACGCAAGAAAGCCCGGTGAGGCCCAGGCCGATAATGACGACATTTTTACCCTGGTAATCAGCCATGATTAACGTACCTTCAGCGTTGCCAGACCAATCAGGACCAGCATCAGCGAAATAATCCAGAAACGTACAATGACGCGCGGTTCCGGCCAGCCTTTCAGTTCATAGTGGTGATGAATCGGTGCCATGCGGAAAATACGTTGTCCGCGCAGTTTAAAGGAGCCGACCTGCAGGATGACGGAAAGCGTTTCTACCACGAACACGCCCCCCATAATCACCAGCAGGAATTCCTGACGCAGCAGCACGGCGATAATGCCCAGCGCGCCACCTAACGCCAGCGAACCGACATCGCCCATAAAGACTTGCGCCGGATAGGTGTTAAACCACAGGAAGCCCAGCCCTGCCCCGACTATCGCGGTACAGACAATGACCAGTTCCCCGGCGTGTCGCAGATACGGTATGTGTAAATAGCTGGCAAAGTTCATGTTGCCGGTTGCCCATGCCACCAGCGCAAAACCACCGGCGACGAATACAGTCGGCATAATCGCCAGGCCATCAAGACCATCGGTCAGGTTTACCGCGTTGCCGGTGCCCACAATGACGAAGTAAGCCAGCAGAATGTAGAACAGCCCCAACTGCGGCATCACATCTTTAAAGAACGGGACCACCAGCTGCGTTGCGGGCGTGTCTTTCCCGGCAAGGTACAAAGCGAAAGCAACACCCAGCGCAATAACCGACATCCAGAAATACTTCCAGCGAGCAATCAACCCCTTGGTGTCTTTACGCACCACTTTGCGATAGTCATCAACGAAGCCAATAACACCGTAACCGACCAGCACGACCAACACGCACCAGACATACGGGTTGGACGGGTATGCCCACAGCAGCACGGAGATCACAATCGCTGTCAGGATCATAATCCCGCCCATAGTCGGCGTACCGCGCTTGCTGAAGTGTGATTCAGGACCGTCGTTACGCACCACCTGACCAAAGGAGAGTTTTTGTAAATGAGCAATCATGCGCGGGCCCATCCACAATGAGATGAACAGCGCAGTCAGCAGGCTGACGATGGCGCGAAACGTCAGATAGGAAAAGACGTTAAAGCCGGAATAATATTTGACCAAATGTTCGGCCAGCCAAACTAACATGTCCCATTCTCCTGTAAAGCGCGTACTACCTCTTCCATGGCAGCACTACGTGAACCCTTAACTAAAATCGTAATTACCTGTTGCTCAGCAATCAGTGATTTAAGACGCGCGATAAGCGCAGTTTTATCGGAAAAATGTTCGCCAACGCCGCTGGCGGTGCTGATAGCATGGCTTTGTTTACCCACACTTAACACGCGGTCAATACCCGCCGCCTTCGCCGCTTCGCCCACCTGTACATGGCAGGCCTCGCTTTCAGCGCCCAGTTCCGCCATATCGCCCACCACCAGCACACGGTAGCCCGGCATTTCAGCCAGTACCTGAACAGCGGCGGTCATGGAGCCGACGTTAGCGTTGTAGGAGTCGTCGAGCAGCAACTGATTTTCCGCCAGTTGAATGGGGAACAGACGGCCAGGAACAGCTTTCAGATTTGCCAGCCCCGCTTTAATAGCATCAAGCGTTGCGCCCACGGACATGGAGAGCGCAGCGGCTGCCAGCGCATTCGCAATATTGTGACGCCCCGGCAACGGCAGCAGAACATCGACGCTACCCGTTGGGGTTTGCAGCGTAAATTCCGTACCGTGCGAGGTCACGTGGATATTGGTGGCGGTGAAATCGCTGTTGTTAGCATTCGGTGAGAAGCGCCACACTTTGCGTGAGCCAATCACACTCTGCCAGTTCAGCCAGTCGTTGTTGTCGGCATTCATAATGGCGATACCGTTTTCCGGCAGGCCGCTAAAGATTTCACCTTTCGCTTTCGCGACACCCGCAAGCGAGCCAAAACCTTCCAGATGCGCCGCTGCCAGGTTGTTGACCAGCGCCGCTTCCGGGCGAGTCAGACTCACAGTCCAGGCAATTTCGCCCTGATGGTTCGCGCCAAGTTCAATTACTGCGTAATCGTACTCTGGCGTTAAGCGCAACAGCGTCATCGGTACACCGATGTCGTTGTTGAGATTGCCTGCCGTATAAAGCGTGTTGCCACACTGGCTTAAAATCGCTGCCGTCATCTCTTTAACGGAGGTTTTGCCGGAGGAACCGGTCAGAGCAACCACGCGCGCCGGAACTTGCTGGCGAACCCATGCAGCCAGTTCACCAAACGCCAGACGAGTATCCTTGACGATTACCTGCGGCAGATCGATATCCAGCGGACGGCTAACCAGTAGTGCCCCCGCACCGCCAGCTTTCGCCTGGTCAGCAAAATCATGGGCATCGAAACGTTCGCCTTTCAGGGCAACAAACAGGCAACCCGGCGTCAGTTTTCGCGTGTCAGTGGTTACAGCATCAAGGGTGATATCTGCCCCTTTTAGTTCACCGTTGAGAATATCGGTAAGTTGGCTAAGGGTTACGCTAATCATGCAATTACCCCCAGCAGACGCGCTACCGTGACGCGATCGGAATAGTCGAGACGCTGATTGCCAACAATCTGGTAATCTTCATGGCCTTTGCCCGCGACCAGTACCACATCGTTCTCTTTAGCCTGCATAACGGCGCAAGTCACCGCTTCAGCGCGGCCTTCCATCACTTTGGCATGTCCGGCAT
This sequence comes from Escherichia sp. 94.0001, assembly GCF_013369155.2. Lineage (NCBI taxonomy): Bacteria > Pseudomonadati > Pseudomonadota > Gammaproteobacteria > Enterobacterales > Enterobacteriaceae > Escherichia > Escherichia sp. 94.0001. The sequence continues at coordinate 129,038 of NZ_JABWMS020000004.1, forward strand.
CTAACATTCCCGCCAGAATATCGTTGATGATGGCACGCGGCTCTTCGGTACGCGGGTTATCGTCCGTCACCACCGCCACGTCAGCAAACTCTTCAGCAATTGCTCCCATCAGTGGACGCTTACCTTTATCGCGATCGCCACCACAGCCAAAGACGCACCACAGCTTGCCCGCACAGTGCAAACGCGCCGCCTGTAAGGCTTTTTCCAGTGCATCTGGCGTATGCGCGTAATCCACCACTACCGTCGGTTTGCCTGGCGCAGTGAACACTTCCATACGTCCACAAACCGGCTGCAGGCGTGCGGCAGTTTTCAGCAGGTCAGCCAACGGATAGCCCAGCGCCAGCAGCGTCGCCAGCGCCAGCAGCAAGTTGCTGACGTTAAAAGCGCCCATCAGATGGCTTTCAATTTCGCCATCGCCCCAGCTTGAGCTAAAGCGAATAGTCGCACCGCTGTCGTGATAGTTCACTTCAGTCGCTTTCAACCAGCGTCCGTGACAGTTCGGATTGATATGATCTTCCATTGATACCGCAACCGCGTCCGGCAGTTTTGCCAGCCAGCGGCGGCCCACTTCATCGTCGGCGTTAATAATCGCCTGACCGCAATGATGCTCAGAATAAAGCAGCCATTTCGCGGCTTCGTAGTGTTCCATATCACCATGATAATCAAGGTGATCGCGGCTTAAGTTGGTAAAGACCGACGCCGCAAATTTCAATGCCGCCACACGGTGCTGTACCAGTCCGTGGGAGGAAACTTCCATTGCGCAAAAAGTCGCGCCCTGATCCACCAGTCCCGCCAGCTCATGCTGAACATCGACTGCCGAACCGGTGGTATTTTCTGTCGGGATCACTTTTCCCAGCAGGCCGTTACCAACAGTCCCCATTACCGCGCTGGTTTCGCCAAGCAGTTGGCTCCACTGCGCCAGCAGCTGGGTAGTCGTGGTTTTGCCGTTGGTGCCCGTTACGCCCACGAGACGTAAATTGTCAGAGGGTTCATGGTAAAAGCGGCCCGCCAGTGCAGATAAACGCTCATTGAGCTGGCTGAGATAGATGACTGGTACGCCGTGCATTTCACGGATTTCACCGTCGGTCGCCTCATCTTTCGCCTCTGCAATAATGGCAGCCACACCTTGCGCTATCGCCTGCGGGATATATCGACGCCCGTCCGCCTGATGACCTACTACAGCTACAAAGAGATCGCCCGCCGCAGCCACACGGCTGTCGAGTGTCATCTCTCGCAGTGCTCGCGAAGGTGCGTCTGGCACCCACGGAGCAAGAAGGTCGCGCAAATTACGATCTGCCACCTGTCCCCTCGCCTTGATTAATCACAAATTCATTTTTATCACCCGTTGTCAGCGCATCCGGCTCGATGTTCATGGTACGCAATACGCCGCCCATGATGGCACCAAAGACCGGCGCGGAAACGGCGCCGCCGTAGTATTTACCCGCCTGCGGATCGTTGATAACAACAACCAGCGCGAAGCGCGGCTGACTCGCAGGCGCAACGCCTGCGGTATAAGCAATATATTTATTGATGTAGCGACCGTCCGGCCCGACCTTTTTCGCGGTACCGGTTTTAATGGCGATACGATAGCCTTTAATCGCCGCCTTCACGCCGCCGCCGCCCGGTAGCGCCACGCTTTCCATCATATGCACTACGGTGCGAACAATGGATTCCGGGAAGACACGTTCACCGGGAACCGGGGGGTCAACTTTGGTAATCGACAGTGGGCGATAAATGCCGTAGCTGCCGATAGTTGCGTAGACTCGCGCTAACTGTAACGGTGTTACCATTAGCCCGTAGCCGAAAGAGAAGGTGGCCCTCTCTATGTCAGACCACCGTTGTTTTTGAGGATATAAGCCACTGCGTTCTCCGACCAACCCCAAATTGGTCGCTTTTCCCAGTCCAAAACGTGAGTAAGTATCTACTAACGCTGAGGACGGCATCGCTAACGCCAGTTTGGAAACACCGACGTTACTCGACTTCTGTAATACCCCGGTCAGGGTTAATTCGCTGTAGCGTGCCACGTCTTTGATTTCGTGGCCGTTAATTCGATAAGGAACGGTATTCAGTACCGAGTTTTCTCGCACCACGCCACGTTGCAACGCGGTCATCACCACCATCGGTTTGACCGTTGAGCCCGGTTCAAAGACGTCGGTAATGGTACGGTTACGCATCGCCTCTTTCGGCGTGCCACTCAGATTGTTTGGGTTGTATGACGGGCTGTTAGCCATCGCCAGCACTTCACCGGTGTTGACATCCACCAGCACGGCGCTACCAGATTCAGCTTTGTTAAAGGCCACCGCGTTGTTCAGTTCGCGATAAACCAGCGCCTGCAGGCGTTCATCAATACTCAGCGCCAGGTTGTGCGCCGCCTGGCTGTCGGTGGAAGAGATATCTTCAATTACGCGACCATAGCGGTCTTTACGCACAATGCGCTCACCCGGCTGCCCGGTAAGCCATTTATCGAAACTCTTCTCGACGCCCTCAATCCCCTGACTATCGACGTTAGTAAAGCCGATGAGGTGAGCGGTCACTTCGCCGGATGGATAATAACGGCGAGATTCTTCACGCAGATGAATCCCCGGCAGTTTCAGTTTTTTGATGTACTCTGCCATGTCAGGGTTTACCTGACGCGCCAGATAAATAAAGCGCCCTTTCGGGTTGGCGTTAATGCGGGCTGAAAGCTGATCCAGCGGAATATTGAGTGCGTTAGCCAGCGCCTTCCAGCGATCACCGACGCTGATACCGCCAGCGTCATGCACTTCTTTCGGGTCAGCCCAAATCGCTTTTACCGGCACGCTCACCGCTAACGGGCGACCAGAACGGTCAGTAATCATGCCGCGGGAGGTGGAAACTTGCTGAACGCGAAGAGAACGCATGTCGCCCTCTTTTACCAGCATATCCGGGGAGATAACTTGTAACCACGCTACGCGTCCGAGCAGAAAAGCCAGCGCCAGGAGAATACAGCCGCATAACAACGCAAAACGCCAACTGATAAAGTTGGCATGTTCTTCCTGACGTTTTGGTTTCTGCGTTTTCGCCGCTGCTTTCATGCGTCGCGTTTATCCTTATTTTTGCACTACGATATTTTCTTGTGACGGATCAACATGCTGCATTTGCAGCTTTTCCGTGGCGATCCTTTCCACCCGGCTATGGTCGCCGAGCGCATTCTCTTCAAGGATCAGGTTGCGCCATTCAATGTCTAAAGCATCTCGCTCCAGCACCAGTTGTTCGCGCTGAGCGGTCAGCAAACGGGTGTGGTGCGCCGTGGTTACCACGGTCACCGCCGTCAAAATAATGCAAATAAACAGGCAGAGTGGCAGCTTCCCAAATCGCAATAGATCGTCACCGATAACACCAGGCAATGCATGGCGCTCGTGGCTTCCCATCGATCCTTTAACTTTGCTTAGAGCTTCTGTCACTCTGCTGATCATGCGTTCGTCCTCTCTGCAATACGCAGAACTGAACTACGGGCACGAGGGTTCTCAGCCACCTCTTCTTCGCCCGGCATTAACTTGCCTAGTGCTCGCAGCTGACGGCCACCCAGTTTTTTGAGCTGCTCTTCAGTCATCGGTAACCCTGCCGGAACTTGCGGACCGCGGCTGTTTTCACGCATAAAGCGCTTCACAATGCGGTCTTCCAGCGAGTGGAAGCTGATAATTGAAAGCCGCCCACCCGGGGCCAGCACGTTGAGCGAGCTTTTTAGCGCCTGCTCTATCTCCTCCAGTTCACTGTTTACCCAAATGCGCACCGCCTGGAAGGTACGGGTCGCGGGATGTTTAAACTTATCTTTCACCGGCGTTGCGGCAGCCACGACTTCCGCCAGTTCTTTGGTGCGGGTCATCGGCTGTTCGCGGTTTCGCTCGACAATGGCGCGGGCAATGCGTTTGGCAAAACGCTCTTCACCATAGGTTTTCAATACCCAGGCGATATCGGCTTCTTCTGCGGTTTGTAGCCATTCAGCGGCTGACTGCCCACGGGTTGGGTCCATACGCATGTCCAGCGGGCCATCGCGCATAAAGGAAAAGCCGCGTTCTGCATCATCAAGTTGCGGTGAAGAGACACCAAGATCGAGGAGAATGCCGTCGATCTTGCCGATAAGATCGCGCTCGGCAACGTATTCGCCCAGCGCGGAGAAAGGTCCATGGATGATGGAGAAGCGCGGATCATCAATAGTCTTCGCAACGGCGATAGCCTGCGGGTCGCGATCGATCGCCAGCAAACGCCCCTCTTCGCCAAGCTGCGAGAGGATCAGACGTGAGTGACCACCGCGACCAAAAGTCCCATCAATGTAGATGCCATCAGGACGGATATTGAGGCCATTAACGGCTTCATCCAGCAGCACCGTAGTATGTTTATAGTTTTCCATCATTTTATAGAGACAAGTCCTGCAGTCGCTCCGATAAGTCTCCAGTAGCCAACTGCTCTGCGTCGATATCTTCCTTGACCTGTTGATGCCAGGTTGTTTCATCCCACAGCTCAAACTTGTTGAACTGTCCAACCAGCATCACTTCTTTTGTCAGACCGGCATGTTGCCGCAGTACTGGCGCGATTAACAATCGACCGGCGCCATCCATCTGACATTCGCTGGCATGACCTAACAGAAGGCGCTGCACACGGCGCTCAACCGGGTTCATGCTCGACAGACGCGATAATTTTTGCTCGATAATTTCCCATTCAGGCAGGGGGTAAAGCAGCAGGCACGGGTGATGAATGTCAATGGTGCAAACCATTTGACCGGCAGCGTTCTCAAGCAGCTGTTCCCGATAACGGGTAGGCACTGATAAGCGCCCTTTGCTGTCGAGATTGACTAACGTTGCTCCCCGGAACATGCCAGCCTCACCCCTTATTCCCACTTTGCCCCACAATTTCCCACTGAAAGGAGTTTACGGAGCGGAGGAAAAGCTTGTCAAGCCAGTCACAAGGCATACCGAGGTAAAAAACCCGATGTTTACGGCTAATATCAGCGTTGTTTATTTTACGTCCAACGTGCGAAGCAAATTAACGTTATGAATAGCTGTAAGAAAAAATCCCTCATCGTCATCACCGTTTTAAAATGACTAACTATTTTCCACAGCAAATATAAAGTGTCAGTTTGCGACGCGAGCGGCATTTTAGGACATATCTTCCCCGGTTAACAGTCCCTGTTGCGTCTGTGTGGCGCTTGATGCCAGCAGGTTTGCGCAAAAGCAAAGAAAAGTGTTTGTTAAATCGGCAATTCATCTCTGCATGTAACAAAATAATGCAAAAACGCTCTGTCAATATTGCTTAATTATTGTGAATTTCAGCAGGTGAGTTAATTAATGGGCGGGTTTAAAAGCATTTATCAATAATAGCCAGGAATAGTCTTATTTACTTTAAGGATATTGATGTCCATTCCCGTACTCGACGCGCCAATGAGAAATTCACTGGCGCGTATTTTTGTTCGCGGCTTAGTTACGGCTGAGCACGCCGCGGCGATAGAGATTACGTTTAATGCGCGTTAACCCAGGTTTTGGCTTACGCGGTTCGTCCAGGCTTGCCAGGACAATTTCCAGCACACGCTCTGCGACATCGCGGTGACGTTGAGCCACTGCCAGCACCGGGCACTGTAAGAAGTCGAGCAGTTCGTTATCGCCAAAGGTGGCAATTGCCAGGTCAGAAGGCAGTTTGCCATCGCGACGCAGCGTGACATCCATCACCCCTTGCAACAACGCAAACGACGTTGTGAACAGCGCCTGCGGCATCGGATGCGTTTCCAGCCATTTTTCGAATAACTGGGCAGCCGCCTCCCGCTCATAGCTGTTGGCATAAAGGAAATGCACTTCACGCGGATCATCTTTCCAGGCAGTACGGAAACCTTGCTCACGCAAGAAGCTCACAGAAAGCTCCGGCAGCGCGCCAAGATAAAGCACCGTCTCGGCGGGAAACTTACGTAACTCTTCCGCCAGCATTTCGGCATCATCCTGATCGGCACCAACCACGCTGGTGAAGTGTTCACGATCGAGGGCGCGGTCCAGCGCGACAATCGGGAACGGGTCGTTAGCCCAGCGTTGATAAAAAGGATGCTCTGGTGGCAACGACGTCGAAACAATAATGGCATCAACCTGACGCTGTAGAAGATGCTCAATACAACGCATTTCGTTGTCTGGCTGATCTTCTGAGCAAGCAATCAGCAGTTGATAACCCCGTTGCCGCGCCTGACGTTCAAGATAATTAGCGATGCGGGTATAGCTGGTGTTCTCCAGATCGGGGATCACAAGACCAATAGAACGTGTGCGTCCAGCACGAAGCCCAGCTGCCACGGCGTTCGGGTGGTAATTGTGCTCACGCACCACAGCCATGACTTTTTCAACGGTTTTGTCGCTCACACGGTATTGCTTCGCTTTGCCGTTAATAACATAGCTTGCAGTGGTCCGCGACACTCCCGCCAGCCGAGCGATTTCATCCAGTTTCACAATTGCCCCTTGCGTAAAATGTAAAAACCATAGCCATTGTACTGGTATGGGTTAAATTCATTAACATCTAAGCGCAGAAAATTAACTGCGGCAACTGCTTTTATTCCATGTTCCCACTGAATTCGCAAAAAAAGCCCAACGTGACATGTTGGGCTGCAAATTGCGCATTGAGATCATTCTCAACGCATTATTTTATCGCCGCGCGAAAGTCCAACTACACCAGAGCGAGCAACTTCCACAATTTTCGCCACATCGCGAATCGATGCTAAAAATGCATCAAGCTTATCGCTGGTGCCTGCCAGTTGGACGGTGTAAAGCGATGGCGTGACATCGATGATTTGCCCACGAAATATTTCCGTATTGCGCTTCACTTCGTCACGTCCGTAGCCGCTGGCCTGAATTTTCACCAGCATGATTTCCCGCTCGACGTGCGCCCCCTGCCCCAGCTCGCTCACGCGCAAGACATCGACCAGTTTGTGTAATTGCTTTTCGATCTGCTCAAGCACTTTTTCATCGCCCACGGTCTGGATGGTCATACGCGATAATGTCGGATCATCGGTGGGCGCAACGGTCAGGCTTTCAATGTTGTAGCCACGTTGGGAAAAAAGGCCAATCACGCGGGATAACGCGCCTGATTCATTTTCGAGTAAGACTGATAATATCCGGCGCATAATCAGGTTCTCTCCGTTTTGCTTAACCACATTTCATCCATTCCGCCCCCGCGAATCTGCATCGGGTAGACGTGCTCACTGCCATCGACGGTAACATCAACAAAGACCAGACGATTATTGCGCACCTGTTCCAGCGCCTCGCTAAGTTTGCTTTCCAGCTCTTGCGGATGAGAAATCTGGATCCCAACATGCCCATAGGCTTCCGCCAGACGGACGAAATCGGGTAGCGATTGCATATAAGATTGTGAATGGCGGCCGGAATAGATCATGTCCTGCCACTGCTTCACCATCCCCAGATAGCGATTATTAAGATTCACCACCAATACCGGCAACTCGTATTGCAAGGCGGTAGACAGTTCCTGAATGTTCATCTGAATACTGCCGTCACCAGTGACACAAACCACGGTTTCTTCTGGCAGCGCCATTTTGACGCCCAGTGCCGCAGGTAAACCAAACCCCATCGTGCCGAGGCCACCAGAGTTAATCCAGCGACGCGGTTTGTCGAAAGGATAATAAAGTGCGGCGAACATCTGGTGCTGCCCGACATCAGACGTCACGTAAGCGTCCCCCTTCGTCAGCCGCCAAAGAGTCTCGATAACCGCCTGCGGTTTAATCTTTTCACTGTGAGTGTCATATTTCAGGCACTGACGAGCACGCCACTGTTCAATCTGCTGCCACCAGTCGCGGATCTCATCCAGCGGTTGATGGGCGGATTCTTGCGACAGGAGTTCAAGCATTTGTTCAAGGACCTGGCGGGCATCTCCAACAATCGGGATATCAGCAGTCACGGTTTTAGAAATGGAAGTAGGATCAATATCGATATGCAGAACCGTGGCATTTGGGCAGTACTTCGCCAGATTGTTCGTCGTTCGATCATCAAAACGTACCCCGACGGCAAAAATCACATCCGCGTTATGCATCGTCATATTGGCTTCGTAGGTGCCGTGCATTCCCAGCATGCCCAGTGCCTGACGATGCGTTGCCGGAAACGCCCCCAGCCCCATTAATGAGGAAACAACGGGCAGATTCAACGCCTCCACCGTGTCTTTCAACTGCTGATGGCAGCCCGCCGTGATTGCCCCACCGCCTACATACACAACCGGTTTTTTTGCCGCCACCAGCGTTTGCAGAGCGCGCTTAATTTGCCCTTTATGTCCGGAGGTCGTGGGATTGTAAGACCGCATACTGACCGACTCCGGCCAGACGTAGGGTAATTTGTTCGCAGGATTAAGAATATCTTTCGGTAAATCAACGACCACGGGTCCAGGGCGACCACTTGCCGCCAGCCAAAAAGCCTTTTTCAGCACCTGCGGAATGTCTTCCGTTTGCTTAACCAGAAAACTGTGCTTCACCACCGGGCGGGAAATTCCCACCATGTCGCACTCCTGAAAAGCATCGTAGCCTATCAACGAAGTTGCTACCTGCCCGGAAAGAACAACCAAGGGAATGGAGTCCATATAAGCGGTGGCGATGCCGGTAATCGCATTGGTCGCCCCTAGCCCCGATGTTACCAGCACGACGCCGACTTCCCCGGTCGCGCGTGCCAGACCATCGGCCATATGCACCGCCGCCTGCTCATGACGAACTAATACATGATCGATACCACCCACGGTATGCAATGCATCGTAAATATCAAGGACCGCGCCTCCGGGATAACCGAATACTTGTTTAACGCCCTGATCGATAAGCGATCGGACGACCATCTCGGCTCCAGACAACATCTCCATGGCCTGCCTCACTGTTTAACGGAAAAATGTGTAAAACACATTAACCGCCCGATCTTGCTTAAGCAATTGGTAGCCAGAGACATAAATACGAGGTAATAAGAATAAACAGGAGGAAAGGTGAAAAGAAACGATAAAATCCTCCATTACGGAGGATTAAATTGATAATAAATCGGCTAAATCCCACAACTTACAGCAATTTCTCTATTTTTTTAATTAATCCTAAAATAGTGAACTCACACATTCAGAATAAAATTCTATATTCAATAAAAAATACAGAATAAATCAGTAATCAATATCTGACCTATTCTGCATTCAGTTAGCGCTTGCAAATTGAGACTAATTGCTCTTCCATCCACTGATGGCCTTTGTCGCGCCCGGCAGCTTCATGCCAGGAGAGATAACAGGTTCTGCTATTTTGTTTTAATGGCAGCGGTAATACCTGTAACTCTAAAGATTCAGCGAACTCTTCAGCCAGCCAACGCGGCGCAATAGCGACCAGATGCGTTTGCGACACCACGCTCAGTACACTCATCATTGCCATGCCCTGATACGCGATACTGGCTTGTTTATCTACCGTGTCATACCACGGTTGACTAAATGACGCGAAACGATCGAGCGAAACTGCCGCATGTTGTTCGTTATAAACATCATGTTTCAGTAACGGGCCTTTAATTGTTGGATGATTTTTGCTGGCTACCAGCACCATTTCATCTTTAAATAATGGCACACTGGTAAATTCAGGACGATGGAAGTCTTCATAACTAATCACAAACTCCGTTTCCTGATAACGCAGTTGATGTTCAGTGTTCTGATTTAATGAAGACTTGAACATAACATGTATATTTGGCGCAGTTTGCTCAATGTGATTATAAATCTGCGAGGTCAGAATGCTGTCTAACGGACTGCAAACACAAAGATGAAATACACGTTCACTGCTCGCGGGTTCAAAACCTGAACCTGGCAATTCATTTTGTACTAATTGCAATGCCTGACGAACTGAACCAAAAAGTTGAAATGCGCGAGCAGTCGGTTGAATGCCACGGCCATAACGAACAAAAAGCTCGTCATTAAACATCACCTTCAGGCGTGCAACCGCGTTACTGACCGCAGGTTGCGACATCCCCAGAACATGAGCGGCACGGGTGATGTTTTGCTCCTGCATCACGGCATCGAAAACGGTTAATAAGTTGAGATCGACCATGCGTAGTTGTGGCTTGCTTAACTCCGCCGTCTCTGGTTGATCTGTTTGTACCTCTGGCATACTTAACTCCACTGTCACACTTAACTCCCTTTCCCTTATTGGAATGCAGAGAAATAATCCTCGAGAATATGATTTATCATGCATATAAAATAAGAAAAAGGAAAATGAGAAAAATTAGGAAAACATAAAGATACGGGTTCTTATAAAAACAGAACCCATTGCCGAGTAAAGAGTCATTTACCGCAGCATAATAATCCATAATGTTTTTGTTGCGAAAACAATCTAATCATAACTACCGCGAATACTCAATCATCCACAAAATGGATTAAATGTGCTTTTTTAATAATTAATTTATATGTTTAATGCATTAATTCTTAACATTAATTGAACAATAATATTCACCAAATGAATATCAAAAAATTAGCAAAACATATAATTCAATACAAATCATCAAGATAGGTTTTGTAACGCGTGCATTTTATCCCCCTTTTCCTCGTTGATTAGATGCAAAAATTTATTCTGAAATATGTCAACCGATGAAAAGCGTCGGTGGTTAAGCAGAAATTAATATCGCTTGTTTTAACCACCGCAGCACAATTAGCTAATTTGACGAATGCAGAACTCACTCTGGCGGAACGTTTTTGTTGCGTCAGGGTTGACATCCGTTTTTGTATCCAGTAACTCTAAAAGCATATCGTATTCATCTGGAGCTGATTTAATGACTCACATCGTTCGCTTTATCGGTCTACTACTACTAAACGCATCTTCTTTGCGCGGTAGACGAGTGAGCGGCATTCAGCATTAAGCCAGCACGCAGTCAAACAAAAAACCCGCGCCATTGCGCGGGTTTTTTTATGCCCGAAGCGAGGCGCTCAAAAAGAGACAAGGACCCAAACCATGAGCCAGCAAGTCATTATTTTCGATACCACATTGCGCGACGGTGAACAGGCGTTACAGGCAAGCTTGAGTGTGAAAGAAAAACTGCAAATTGCGCTGGCCCTTGAGCGTATGGGTGTTGACGTGATGGAAGTCGGTTTCCCCGTCTCTTCGCCGGGCGATTTCGAATCGGTGCAGACCATCGCCCGCCAGGTCAAAAACAGCCGCGTATGTGCGTTAGCTCGCTGCGTGGAAAAGGATATCGACGTGGCAGCTGAATCTCTGAAAGTTGCCGAAGCCTTCCGTATCCATACCTTTATTGCCACTTCGCCAATGCACATCGCCACCAAGCTGCGCAGCACGCTGGACGAAGTGATCGAACGCGCTATCTATATGGTGAAACGCGCCCGTAATTACACCGATGATGTTGAATTTTCTTGCGAAGATGCCGGACGCACACCCATTGCCGATCTGGCGCGCGTGGTTGAAGCGGCGATTAATGCCGGTGCCACCACCATCAACATTCCGGACACCGTGGGCTACACCATGCCATTTGAGTTCGCCGGAATCATCAGCGGCCTGTATGAACGCGTGCCTAACATCGACAAAGCCATTATCTCCGTACATACCCACGACGATTTAGGCCTGGCAGTTGGCAACTCACTGGCGGCGGTACATGCCGGAGCGCGCCAGGTGGAAGGTGCAATGAATGGGATCGGCGAGCGAGCCGGTAACTGTTCGCTGGAAGAAGTGATCATGGCGATCAAAGTACGTAAGGATATTCTTAACGTTCATACCGCCATTAATCACCAGGAAATATGGCGCACCAGCCAGTTAGTTAGCCAGATTTGTAATATGCCGATCCCGGCAAACAAAGCCATTGTTGGCAGCGGCGCATTCGCACACTCCTCCGGTATCCACCAGGATGGCGTGCTGAAAAACCGCGAAAACTACGAAATCATGACACCAGAATCTATTGGTCTGAACCAAATCCAGCTGAATCTGACCTCTCGTTCCGGTCGTGCGGCAGTAAAACACCGCATGGATGAGATGGGGTATAAAGAAAGTGAATATAATTTAGACAATTTGTACGATGCCTTCCTGAAGCTGGCGGACAAAAAAGGTCAGGTGTTTGATTACGATCTGGAGGCGCTGGCCTTCATCGGTAAGCAGCAAGAAGAGCCGGAGCATTTCCGTCTGGATTACTTCAGCGTGCAGTCTGGTTCTAACGATATTGCCACTGCCGCCGTCAAACTGGCCTGTGGCGAGGAAGTTAAAGCGGAAGCTGCCAACGGTAATGGTCCGGTCGATGCCGTCTATCAGGCGATTAACCGCATCACTGACTATAACGTCGAACTGGTGAAATACAGCCTGACCGCCAAAGGCCACGGTAAAGATGCGCTGGGTCAGGTGGATATCGTCGCTAACTACAACGGTCGCCGCTTCCACGGCGTCGGCCTGGCCACCGATATTGTCGAGTCCTCCGCCAAAGCCATGGTGCACGTACTGAACAATATCTGGCGCGCCGCAGAAGTCGAAAAAGAGTTGCAACGCAAAGCTCAACACAACGAAAACAACAAGGAAACCGTGTGATGTCGAAGAATTACCATATTGCCGTTTTACCCGGAGATGGGATCGGGCCGGAAGTGATGACCCAGGCACTGAAAGTGCTGGATGCCGTGCGTAACCGCTTTGCGATGCGTATCACCACCAGCCATTACGATGTAGGCGGCGCAGCCATTGATAACCACGGGCAGCCGCTGCCGCCTGCGACGGTTGAAGGTTGTGAGCAAGCCGATGCCGTGCTGTTTGGCTCGGTGGGCGGCCCGAAATGGGAACATTTGCCGCCAGACCAGCAACCAGAACGCGGCGCGCTGTTGCCTTTGCGTAAGCACTTCAAATTATTCAGCAACCTGCGTCCGGCAAAACTGTATCATGGGCTGGAAGCATTCTGTCCGCTGCGTGCTGACATTGCCGCTAACGGCTTCGACATCCTGTGCGTGCGCGAACTGACCGGTGGCATCTATTTCGGTCAACCAAAAGGCCGCGAAGGTAGCGGACAATATGAAAAAGCGTTTGATACCGAGGTGTATCACCGTTTTGAGATCGAGCGCATTGCCCGTATCGCGTTTGAATCTGCCCGCAAGCGTCGTCGCAAAGTCACCTCAATCGACAAAGCCAATGTGCTGCAATCCTCTATTTTATGGCGGGAGATTGTTAACGAGATCGCCACGGAGTATCCGGATGTCGAACTGGCGCATATGTACATCGACAACGCTACCATGCAGCTGATTAAAGATCCGTCGCAGTTTGACGTACTGCTGTGCTCCAACCTGTTTGGCGACATTCTGTCTGATGAATGCGCGATGATCACAGGCTCGATGGGCATGTTGCCTTCCGCCAGCCTGAACGAGCAAGGTTTTGGTCTGTATGAACCGGCGGGCGGCTCGGCACCCGATATCGCAGGCAAAAACATCGCCAACCCGATTGCACAAATTCTGTCGCTGGCGCTGCTGCTGCGTTACAGCCTGGATGCCGATGATGCGGCTTCCGCCATTGAACGCGCCATTAACCGCGCGTTAGAAGAAGGCATTCGCACCGGGGATTTAGCCCGTGGCGCTGCCGCCGTTAGTACCGATGAAATGGGCGATATCATTGCCCGCTATGTGGCAGAAGGGGTGTAATCATGGCTAAGACGTTATACGAAAAATTATTCGACGCTCACGTAGTGTACGAAGCCGAAAACGAAACCCCGCTGTTATATATCGACCGTCATCTGGTACATGAAGTGACCTCACCGCAGGCGTTCGATGGTCTGCGCGCCCACGGTCGCCCGGTACGTCAGCCGGGGAAAACCTTCGCCACCATGGATCACAACGTCTCGACTCAGACTAAAGACATTAATGCCTGCGGTGAGATGGCGCGCATCCAGATGCAGGAACTGATCAAAAACTGCAAAGAGTTTGGCGTCGAACTGTATGACCTGAATCACCCGTATCAGGGGATTGTCCACGTAATGGGGCCGGAACAGGGCGTCACCTTACCCGGAATGACCATTGTCTGCGGCGACTCACATACCGCCACCCACGGGGCGTTTGGTGCACTGGCCTTTGGTATCGGTACATCCGAGGTCGAACACGTACTGGCAACGCAGACCCTGAAACAGGGGCGCGCGAAAACCATGAAAATTGAAGTCCAGGGCAAAGCTGCGCCGGGCATTACCGCGAAAGATATTGTGCTGGCGATTATCGGTAAAACCGGCAGCGCTGGCGGTACCGGGCATGTGGTGGAGTTTTGCGGCGAAGCAATCCGTGATTTAAGCATGGAAGGTCGTATGACCCTGTGCAACATGGCAATCGAAATGGGCGCAAAAGCCGGTCTGGTTGCGCCGGACGAAACCACCTTTAACTATGTTAAAGGCCGTCTGCATGCGCCGAAAGGTAAAGATTTCGACGACGCCGTTGCCTACTGGAAAACTCTGCAAACCGACGAAGGCGCAACTTTCGATACCGTTGTCACTCTGCAAGCAGAAGAGATCGCCCCGCAGGTAACATGGGGAACTAACCCCGGTCAGGTGATCTCCGTGAACGACAACATTCCCGATCCGGCTTCGTTTGCCGATCCGGTTGAACGCGCGTCGGCAGAAAAAGCGCTGGCCTATATGGGGCTGAAACCGGGTATTCCGCTGACCGAAGTGGCTATCGACAAAGTGTTTATCGGTTCCTGCACCAACTCGCGCATTGAAGATTTACGCGCGGCGGCTGAAATCGCCAAAGGCCGGAAAGTCGCACCAGGCGTGCAGGCACTGGTGGTTCCCGGCTCTGGCCCGGTAAAAGCCCAGGCGGAAGCGGAAGGTCTGGACAAAATCTTTATTGAAGCTGGTTTTGAATGGCGCTTGCCAGGCTGCTCAATGTGTCTGGCGATGAACAACGACCGCCTGAATCCGGGCGAGCGTTGTGCCTCCACCAGCAACCGTAACTTTGAAGGCCGCCAGGGGCGTGGCGGGCGCACGCATCTGGTCAGCCCGGCAATGGCTGCCGCTGCTGCTGTGACCGGACATTTCGCCGACATTCGCAACATTAAATAAGGAGCACACCATGGCAGAGAAATTTATCAAACATACAGGCCTGGTGGTTCCACTGGATGCCGCCAATGTCGATACCGATGCAATCATCCCGAAACAGTTTTTGCAGAAAGTGACGCGCACTGGTTTTGGCGCGCATCTGTTTAATGACTGGCGTTTTCTGGATGAAAAAGGCCAACAGCCAAACCCGGACTTCGTGCTGAACTTTCCGCAATATCAGGGCGCTTCCATTTTGCTGGCACGAGAAAACTTCGGCTGCGGTTCCTCGCGTGAGCATGCGCCGTGGGCATTGACTGATTACGGTTTTAAAGTGGTGATTGCGCCGAGTTTTGCTGACATCTTCTACGGCAATAGCTTTAACAACCAGCTGCTGCCGGTGAAATTAAGCGATGCAGAAGTGGATGAGCTGTTTGCTTTGGTGCAAGCCAATCCGGGGATTCATTTTGATGTGGACCTGGAAGCGCAAGAGGTGAAAGCGGGAGAGAAAACTTATCGCTTTACCATCGATGCCTTCCGCCGCCACTGCATGATGAACGGTCTGGACAGCATCGGCCTGACTCTGCAGCACGACGACGCAATTGCGTCTTATGAAGAGAAGCAACCGGCGTTTATGCGTTAGTTTGTACACCGTCCCGCACTCAATCGCCAAAAAGAAAAAAGCCAGCAGATAATCACTGCTGGCGTGGCGATTAACACCAATACTCAGTCACACATGATGTCCGCAAATCAGTAGTCAGAATGACTCCCCTCCCACTGCATCAGTTCTTCAAGCATAGTTAATCGTTGTGGGACGCTTAACCAACGCAACCAGCACAACTTCGCTGTCGCGGTAAAATAGTGCTGATAAAACTGATGCATGGGACACCTCCTTGCTTCATCGTTAGGAATTATTGACTTAATATAGGGAAAATAAAATTGCTGACTTTTGCGCAGGAGTTCCCCTTTTATGCCATCTGCTCGTCTGCAACAACAGTTCATCCGCCTGTGGCAATGCTGCGAGGGTAAATCGCAGGACACAACGCTCAACGAACTAGCGGAGTTATTGAGCTGCTCCCGTCGTCATATGCGCACCCTGCTCAATACCATGCAGGATCGCGGCTGGCTGACGTGGGAAGCGGAGGTCGGGCGCGGTAAACGCTCACGTTTAACATTCCTCTATACCGGGCTGGCGCTTCAGCAACAGCGAGCAGAGGACCTGCTGGAGCAGGATCGTATCGATCAACTGGTGCAACTGGTTGGCGACAAAGCGGCTGTGCGGCAAATGTTGGTTTCTCATTTGGGACGCAGCTTCCGCCAGGGGCGGCACATCCTGCGCGTTCTCTACTATCGTCCGTTGCGCAATCTGCTGCCCGGCAGTGCATTGCGCCGTTCCGAAACCCATATCGCCCGGCAAATCTTCAGTTCGCTAACGCGCATAAATGAGGAAAATGGGGAACTGGAAGCAGACATCGCCCACCACTGGCAGCAAATATCACCGCTTCACTGGCGCTTCTTTTTGCGTCCAGGAGTCCATTTTCATCATGGTCGTGAACTGGAAATGGAGGACGTGATCGCCTCTTTAAAACGGATCAATACGCTGCCACTCTATTCACATATTGCTGAAATTGTGTCGCCGACGCCCTGGACGCTGGATATCCATCTCACGCAACCAGACCGCTGGTTGCCGTTACTGTTGGGACAAGTTCCGGCGATGATCCTGCCACGAGAATGGGAAACCCTCAGTAACTTTGCCAGCCATCCCATCGGTACCGGTCCGTATGCGGTGATCCGCAACAGCACCAATCAACTGAAAATTCAGGCATTCGATGACTTCTTCGGTTATCGCGCATTAATCGACGAAGTAAATGTCTGGGTTCTGCCAGAAATTGCCGACGAGCCAGCCGGCGGTCTGATGCTAAAAGGGCCGCAGGGCGAGGAAAAAGAGATTGAAAGTCGGCTGGAAGAAGGTTGCTACTATTTACTGTTCGACAGCCGCACCCACCGTGGGGCGAATCAGCAAGTCAGGGACTGGGTAAGTTATGTGCTTTCTCCAACTAATCTGGTCTATTTCGCCGAGGAACAATACCAGCAACTGTGGTTTCCGGCTTATGGACTGCTCCCCCGCTGGCATCATGCCCGCCCGACGCATTGCGAAAAACCCGCCGGGCTGGAAAACCTCACCCTGACTTTTTATCAGGATCATATTGAGCATCGAGTGATTGCCAGGATCATGCAGCAGATTCTGGCAAGTTATCAGGTCACACTGAAAATTAAAGAGATCAGCTACGATCAGTGGCACGAAGGAGAGATCGAAAGTGACATCTGGCTTAACAGCGCCAACTTTACGCTGCCGCTGGATTTTTCGCTGTTCGCGCACTTGTGCGAGGTGCCGCTGCTCCAACACTGTATTCCGATCGACTGGCAAGCCGACGCCGCCCGCTGGCGCAATGGCGAAATGAATCTGGCGAACTGGTGCCAGCAACTGGTCGCCAGTAAAGCAATGGTGCCACTTATCCACCACTGGCTGATCATTCAGGGGCAACGCAGTATGCGCGGTCTGCGTATGAACACCCTCGGCTGGTTCGATTTTAAATCCGCGTGGTTTGCGCCACCGGATCCATGATTGCTGGTTGATAACAAAATCACTACACTAACGCCGTTCTCAACGGGGTGCCTCGCAGACGCGTGCGCTGAGAAAATACCCGTCGAACCTGATCCGGATAACGCCGGCGAAGGGATTTGAGGCTCCTTCTCAAGTCCTTTGCCACTCTTCTTTGAGGTGCAAAGTGTTAAAAAAATATCTTCCCCTGCTGTTGCTCTGTACAGCACCCGCTTTCGCTAAACCCGTTCTGACTGTTTATACCTACGATTCCTTCGCCGCCGACTGGGGGCCAGGTCCGGTGGTGAAAAAAGCCTTTGAAGCCGACTGTAATTGCGAACTGAAACTGGTGGCGCTGGAAGATGGCGTTTCGCTTCTCAACCGTCTGCGGATGGAAGGCAAAAACAGTAAAGCCGATGTGGTGCTGGGGCTGGATAACAATCTGTTAGATGCCGCCAGCAAAACCGGGCTGTTTGCTAAAAGCGGTGTGGCAGCGGATGCCGTTAACGTTCCCGGCGGCTGGAATAATGACACTTTCGTCCCGTTTGATTACGGCTATTTCGCCTTCGTCTATGACAAGAACAAACTGAAAAATCCGCCGCAAAGCCTGAAAGAATTGATTGAAAGCGATCAAAACTGGCGGGTGATTTATCAGGATCCGCGCACCAGCACGCCGGGGCTGGGTCTGCTGTTGTGGATGCAAAAAGTCTATGGCGATGACGCCCCACAAGCCTGGCAGAAACTGGCGAAGAAAACGGTCACGGTCACCAAAGGCTGGAGCGAAGCCTACGGCCTGTTTTTAAAAGGCGAAAGCGATCTGGTACTGAGTTACACCACCTCTCCGGCTTATCACATTCTCGAAGAGAAGAAAGATAACTACGCCGCGGCGAACTTTAGCGAAGGTCATTATCTGCAAGTAGAAGTTGCTGCCCGCACCGCTGCCAGCAAGCAGCCGGAACTGGCGCAAAAGTTCCTTCAGTTTATGGTTTCTCCGGCCTTCCAGAATGCGATCCCAACCGGCAACTGGATGTATCCGGTGGCAAACGTCACGCTGCCTGCCGGGTTTGAACAACTGACCAAACCAGCAACCACGCTGGAGTTCACGCCAGCCGACGTGGCGGCACAACGTCAGGCATGGATTAGCGAATGGCAACGCGCCGTCAGCCGTTAATTCCCGGCTGGTTAATTCCAGGCGTAAGCGCCGCTACGCTTGTGGTGGCGGTTGCACTGGCGGCATTTCTCGCCCTGTGGTGGAACGCGCCGCAGGGTGACTGGGTGGCAATCTGGCAGGACAGCTACCTGTGGCATGTGGTGCGCTTCTCCTTCTGGCAGGCGTTTCTCTCGGCGCTGCTCTCTGTCGTACCCGCGATATTCCTCGCCCGCGCCCTCTATCGCAGGCGCTTTCCGGGTCGGCTGACGCTGTTGCGTCTGTGCGCAATGACCTTGATCCTCCCGGTGCTGGTTGCTGTTTTCGGCATTCTTAGCGTCTATGGTCGCCAGGGCTGGCTGGCATCACTCTGCCAATCGCTCGGTCTGGAGTGGACCTTTTCGCCCTACGGCCTGCAAGGTATTTTGCTGGCGCACGTATTTTTTAATCTGCCGATGGCGAGCCGCTTATTACTCCAGGCACTGGAAAACATTCCCGGCGAACAACGTCAGCTTGCCGCCCAGCTTGGGATGCGCGGCTGGCATTTTTTCCGCTTCGTCGAATGGCCGTGGTTACGGCGTCAAATCCCGCCGGTTGCCGCGCTTATCTTTATGCTCTGTTTCGCCAGCTTCGCCACCGTGCTATCGCTGGGCGGCGGTCCGCAGGCGACCACTATCGAGCTGGCTATTTATCAGGCGCTGAGTTACGACTACGATCCTGCCCGCGCGGCGATGCTGGCGCTGATCCAGATGGTTTGTTGCCTTGGGCTGGTGCTGTTGAGTCAGCGACTAAGTAAGGCCATTGCGCCCGGCACCACGCTGCTGCAAGGCTGGCGCGACCCGGACGATCGTCTGCATAGCCGCATTTGCGACACGGTGTTAATTGTGCTGGCGCTGTTGCTGTTGCTGCCACCGTTACTGGCGGTGCTCGTCGATGGGATAAATCGCCAGTTGCCGGAAGTGCTGGCGCAGCCGGTGCTGTGGCAGGCGCTGTGGACCTCGTTGCGTATTGCGCTGGCGGCAGGCGTATTATGCGTAGTGCTGACCATGATGCTGTTATGGAGCAGTCGCGAATTGCGGGCTCGGCAAAAAATGCTGGCGGGTCAGGCGCTGGAGATGAGCGGAATGCTGATCCTCGCCATGCCGGGGATTGTGCTGGCAACGGGCTTCTTTTTACTGCTCAACAACACCATCGGCCTGCCACAATCTGCTGACGGCATCGTGATTTTCACCAATGCGTTAATGGCCATCCCTTATGCGCTGAAAGTGCTGGAAAACCCGATGCGCGATATCACTGCCCGCTATAGCATGCTATGTCAGTCGCTGGGCATTGAAGGCTGGTCACGCTTAAAAGTGCTGGAGCTGCGCGCCCTGAAACGTCCGCTGGCGCAGGCGCTGGCCTTTGCGTGTGTGCTGTCGATTGGTGATTTTGGCGTGGTGGCGTTGTTCGGTAACGATGATTTCCGTACCCTGCCGTTTTATCTCTACCAGCAAATTGGCTCCTATCGTAGCCAGGACGGCGCGGTGACCGCGTTAATTCTACTGCTGCTCTGTTTTCTGCTGTTTACCGTGATTGAAAAACTACCGGGGCGAAATGTTAAAACTGACTGATATCACCTGGCTTTATCACCATTTGCCGATGCGTTTTAGCTTAACGGTGGAACGCGGCGAGCAGGTGGCGATCCTCGGGCCAAGCGGCGCGGGTAAAAGTACCCTGCTGAATTTGATCGCCGGTTTTCTGACGCCAGCCAGCGGTTCGCTGACTATCGATGGTGTTGATCACACCACGACACCGCCATCACGCCGTCCGGTATCGATGCTGTTTCAGGAGAACAACCTGTTCAGTCACCTGACGGTCGCGCAGAACATCGGGCTGGGGCTTAATCCTGGATTGAAGCTGAACGCGGCGCAGCAGGAGAAAATGCACGCTATTGCCCGTCAGATGGGGATTGATAATTTAATGGCGCGGTTACCGGGCGAGCTTTCCGGCGGTCAGCGTCAGCGAGTGGCGTTAGCGCGTTGTCTGGTACGCGAACAGCCCATTTTATTGCTCGATGAACCGTTCTCTGCGCTCGATCCGGCGTTACGTCAGGAGATGCTGACGCTGGTGAGCACGAGCTGCCAGCAGCAAAAAATGACGCTATTGATGGTGTCGCACAGTGTAGAAGATGCGGCGCGGATCGCCACACGCTCGGTGGTGGTCGCTGACGGGCGCATCGCCTGGCAGGGTAAGACTGAAGAATTGTTGAGCGGTAAGGCGAGTGCTTCGGCAATATTGGGGATTACGGGTTAGTATGCACTGTCGGATGCGGCGTGAACGCCTTATCCGACCTACGGACAGTGCGTTTTGTAGGCCTGATAAGACGCGGCAAGCGTCGCATCAGGCAACCCGCACAGACTATCCCCTAAACCCCAACCACTTTCCGCAAAATATCGATATATACCGGCATCAACGGGTGGCGAATTAACACTACCAGCGCCACTACACCGACGGCAGAAATTAACGGTGCCAGCCACAACAAACGACCGCGCGACAAATAATGACTTAAACGGTCAGTCGCTTTACCACTGCGCCATAACCGCCAGCACAGCCAGCCGCCAACCCACAAAAACACCGCTGTTGCCAGCAGCAACCACTTAAATTCACCGCTCTGCATCCCGGCAGGAATATCGATCGCCGCACCCGCCAGAATCCCCGGCAGGAAGTAAAACGGAGGCCATAACAGGCAGCCGATAATATTTGGCGTAATAAATTTCGCCACCGGGAGATCCAACATTCCCGCCACCATTGGCACCAGCGGACGCGTCGGGCCGACAAAACGACCGACCAGAATGGTAAACATGCTGTGTTGATGCAACGCATGTTCAGTTTTATCGAGTAATGCTTTGTTCTTCTTCAGAAACGACCAGCGATGCAACGGCTTTTTAAAACGCCAGCCCAGCCAGAAGGAGATCCAGTCGCCCATCAGACAACCGACAATCCCTGCCAGCCAGGCGTGCCAGAAACTTAACTCGCCGCTGCCAATCAGCGCTCCCAGCCCCGCCATCAGCACCGTACCGGGCAGAATCAAACCGACCAGCGCCAGCGACTCCAAAAAGGCCACCAACACTACCGCCATCAATGAATACACGGTGGATTGGGTAATAAAGTGTTCCAGCAATGCTTGCATAATGTGCCTGTCAAATGGACGAAGCAGGGATTCTGCAAACCCTATGCTACTCCGTCAAGCCGTCAATTATCTGATTCGTTACCAATTATGACAACTTGACGGCTACATCATTCACTTTTTCTTCACAACCGGCACGGAACTCACTTGGGCTGGCCCCGGTGCATTTTTTAAATACCCGCGAGAAATAAAGTTGATCGTCAAAGCCAACATTGCGACCGACGGTAGCGATAGGCATCCGGGTGGTGCTCAAAAGCAGCTTCGCCTGACTAATGCGTTGGTCCTCGCGCCAGCTTAAGACACTAATCCCTAACTGTTGGCGGAACAGATGTGACAGACGCGACGGCGACAGGCAAACATGCTGTGCGACGCTGGCGATATCAAAATTGCTGTCTGCCAGGTGATCGCTGATGTACTGACAAGCCTCGCGTACCCGATTATCCATCGGTGGATGGAGCGACTCGTTAATTGCTTCCATGCGCCGAAGTAACAATTGCTCAAGCAGATTTATCGCCAGCAGCTCCGAATAGCGCCCTTCCCCTTGCCCGGCGTTAATGATTTGCCCAAACAGGTCGCTGAAATGCGGCTGGTGCGCTTCATCCGGGCGAAAGAAACCCGTATTGGCAAATATTGACGGCCAGTTAAGCCATTCATGCCAGTAGGCGCGCGGACGAAAGTAAACCCACTGGTGATACCATTCGCGAGCCTCCGGATGACGACCGTAGTGATGAATCTCTCCTGGCGGGAACAGCAAAATATCACCCGGTCGGCAGACAAATTCTCGTCCCTGATTTTTCACCACCCCCTGGCCGCGTATGGTGAGATTGAGAATATAACCCTTCATTCCCAGTGGTCGGTCGATAAAAAAATCGAGATATCCGTTGGCCTCAATCGGCGTTAAACCCGCCACCAGATGGGCGTTAAACGAGTATCCCGGCAGCAGGGGATCATTTTGCGCTTCAGCCATACTTTTCATACTCCCGCCATTCAGAGAAGAAACCAATTGTCCATATTGCATTAGACATTGCCGTCACTGCGTCTTTTACTGGCTCTTCTCGCTAATCCAACCGGTAACCCCGCTTATTAAAAGCATTCTGTAACAAAGCGGGACAAAAGCCATGACAAAAACGCGTAACAAAAGTGTCTATAATCACGGCAGAAAAGTCCACATTGATTATTTGCACGGCGTCACACTTTGCTATGCCATAGCATTTTTATCCATAAGATTAGCGGATCCTACCTGACGCTTTTTTTCGCAACTCTCTACTGTTTCTCCATACCCGTTTTTTTGGATGGAGTGAAACGATGGCGATTGCAATTGGCCTCGATTTTGGCAGTGATTCTGTGCGAGCTTTGGCGGTGGACTGCGCCACCGGTAAAGAGATCGCCACCAGCGTAGAGTGGTATCCCCGTTGGCAGAAAGGGCAATTTTGTGATGCCCCAAATAACCAGTTCCGTCATCATCCGCGTGACTACATTGAGTCAATGGAAGCGGCGCTGAAAACCGTGCTGGCAGCGCTTAGTGCCGAACAGCGCGCAACCGTGGTCGGGATTGGCGTAGACACAACCGGCTCAACGCCCGCACCGATTGATGCCGACGGTAATGTACTGGCGCTGCGCCCGGAGTTTGCCGAAAACCCGAACGCGATGTTCGTATTGTGGAAAGACCACACCGCGGTTGAAGAAGCGGAAGAGATCACCCGTTTGTGTCACGCGCCGGGCAAAGTTGACTACTCCCGCTATATTGGCGGTATTTATTCCAGCGAATGGTTCTGGGCAAAAATCCTGCATGTGACTCGCCAGGACAGCGCCGTGGCGCAATCTGCCGCATCTTGGATTGAACTTTGCGACTGGGTGCCCGCCCTGCTCAGTGGCACCACGCGCCCGCAGGATATTCGCCGCGGACGTTGCAGCGCCGGACATAAATCTCTGTGGCACGAAAGCTGGGGCGGCCTGCCGCCAGCCAGTTTCTTTGACGAACTGGACCCGATCCTCAATCGCCATTTGCCTTCCCCGCTGTTCACTGACACCTGGACTGCCGATATTCCAGTGGGCACGTTATGCCCGGAATGGGCACAGCGTCTCGGCCTGCCTGAAAGCGTGGTGATTTCCGGCGGCGCGTTTGACTGCCATATGGGCGCAGTTGGCGCAGGCGCACAGCCTAACGCTCTGGTAAAAGTTATCGGTACTTCCACCTGCGACATTCTGATTGCCGACAAACAGAGCGTTGGCGAGCGGGCAGTTAAAGGCATTTGCGGTCAGGTTGATGGCAGCGTGGTGCCTGGATTTATCGGTCTGGAAGCAGGCCAATCGGCGTTTGGTGATATCTACGCCTGGTTCGGTCGCGTACTCGGCTGGCCGCTGGAACAGCTTGCCGCCCAACATCCGGAACTGAAAGAGCAAATCAAAGCCAGCCAGAAACAACTGCTCCCGGCGCTGACCGAAGCATGGGCCAAAAATCCGTCTCTGGATCACCTGCCGGTAGTACTCGACTGGTTTAACGGCCGCCGCACGCCAAACGCGAACCAACGCCTGAAAGGCGTGATTACCGATCTGAACCTCGCCACCGATGCTCCGCTGCTGTTCGGCGGTTTAATTGCTGCCACCGCCTTTGGTGCACGCGCAATTATGGAGTGCTTCACCGATCAGGGGATCGCCGTCAATAACGTGATGGCACTGGGCGGCATCGCGCGCAAAAACCAGGTCATTATGCAGGCCTGCTGCGACGTGCTGAATCGCCCGCTGCAAATTGTTGCCTCTGACCAGTGCTGTGCGCTCGGTGCGGCGATTTTTGCTGCCGTCGCCGCGAAAGTGCACGCAGACATCCCATCAGCACAGCAAAAAATGGCCAGTGCGGTAGAGAAAACCCTGCAACCTCGCAGCGAACAGGCACAACGCTTTGAACAGCTTTATCGCCGCTATCAGCAATGGGCGATGAGCGCCGAACAACACTATCTTCCAACTTCCACCCCGGCACAGGCTGCCCAGGCCGTTCCGACTCTATAAGGACACGACAATGACGATTTTTGATAATTATGAAGTGTGGTTTGTAATTGGCAGCCAGCACCTGTATGGCCCCGAAACCCTACGTCAGGTCACCCAACATGCCGAACACGTCGTTAATGCGCTGAATACGGAAGCGAAACTGCCCTGCAAACTGGTGCTGAAAGCGCTGGGCACCACGCCGGATGAAATCACCGCTATTTGCCGTGACGCGAATTACGACGATCGTTGCGCTGGTCTGGTGGTATGGCTGCACACCTTTTCCCCGGCCAAAATGTGGATCAACGGCCTGACCATGCTCAACAAACCGTTGCTGCAATTCCACACCCAGTTCAACGCGGCGCTGCCGTGGGATAGCATCGATATGGACTTTATGAACCTGAACCAGACTGCACATGGCGGTCGCGAGTTCGGCTTCATTGGCGCGCGTATGCGTCAGCAACATGCTGTCGTTACCGGTCACTGGCAGGATAAACAGGCACATGAGCGTATCGGCTCATGGATGCGTCAGGCGGTCTCTAAACAGGATACCCGTCATCTGAAAGTTTGCCGCTTTGGCGATAACATGCGTGAAGTAGCGGTTACCGATGGCGATAAAGTTGCCGCACAAATCAAATTCGGTTTCTCCGTCAATACCTGGGCGGTTGGCGATCTGGTGCAGGTGGTGAACTCCATCAGCGATGGCGATGTTAACGCGCTGGTCGATGAGTACGAAAGCTGCTACACCATGACGCCTGCGACACAAATCCACGGCGAAAAACGGCAGAACGTGCTGGAAGCTGCGCGTATTGAGCTGGGGATGAAGCGTTTCCTGGAACAAGGTGGCTTCCATGCGTTCACCACCACCTTTGAAGATTTGCACGGTCTGAAGCAGCTTCCAGGCCTGGCCGTGCAGCGTCTGATGCAGCAGGGCTACGGCTTTGCGGGCGAAGGCGACTGGAAAACTGCCGCCCTGCTTCGCATCATGAAGGTGATGTCAACCGGTCTGCAGGGCGGCACCTCTTTTATGGAGGACTATACCTACCACTTCGAGAAAGGTAATGACCTGGTGCTCGGCTCCCACATGCTGGAAGTCTGCCCGTCGATCGCCGCAGAAGAGAAACCGATCCTCGACGTTCAGCACCTCGGTATTGGTGGTAAAGACGACCCGGCCCGCCTAATCTTCAACACCCAAACCGGTCCGGCCATTGTCGCCAGCTTGATTGATCTCGGCGATCGTTACCGTCTGCTGGTTAACTGCATCGACACGGTGAAAACGCCGCACACCCTGCCGAAACTGCCGGTGGCGAATGCGCTGTGGAAAGCGCAGCCGGATCTACCAACCGCTTCCGAAGCGTGGATCCTTGCTGGTGGCGCGCACCACACCGTCTTCAGCCATGCGTTGAACCTCAACGATATGCGCCAGTTTGCCGAGATGCACGACATTGAAATCACGGTGATTGATAACGACACCCGCCTGCCAGCGTTTAAAGACGCGCTGCGCTGGAACGAAGTGTATTACGGGTTTCGTCGCTAAGTAGCTGCATCAGGTATGTAACGCCTGATGCGACGCTGACGCGTCTTATCAGGCCTACGCGCTGTGATTTTGTAGGCCGGATAAGCAAAGCGCATCCGGCACGAAGGAGTCAACATGTTAGAAGATCTCAAACGCCAGGTCTTAGAAGCCAACCTGGCGCTGCCAAAACACAACCTGGTCACGCTCACATGGGGCAATGTCAGCGCCGTTGATCGCGAGCGCGGCGTCCTGGTGATCAAACCTTCCGGCGTCGATTACAACGTCATGACCGCTGACGATATGGTCGTGGTCAGCATCGAAACCGGTGAAGTGGTTGAAGGTACGAAAAAGCCCTCCTCCGACACGCCAACTCACCGGCTGCTCTATCAGGCATTCCCGTCCATTGGCGGCATTGTGCATACGCACTCCCGCCACGCCACCATCTGGGCGCAGGCGGGCCAGTCAATTCCGGCAACCGGCACCACCCACGCCGACTATTTCTACGGCACCATTCCCTGCACTCGCAAAATGACCGATGCAGAAATCAATGGCGAATATGAGTGGGAAACCGGTAACGTCATCGTTGAAACTTTCGAAAAACAGGGTATCGACGCAGCGCAAATGCCTGGCGTTCTGGTCCATTCTCACGGCCCGTTTGCATGGGGTAAAAACGCTGAAGACGCAGTGCATAACGCCATCGTGCTGGAAGAAGTCGCTTATATGGGGATTTTCTGCCGCCAGCTTGCTCCGCAGTTACCGGATATGCAGCAAACATTGCTGGATAAACACTATCTGCGTAAGCATGGTGCGAAGGCATATTACGGGCAGTAATGACTGTATAAAACCACAGCCAATCAAACGAAACCAGGCTATAATCAAGCCTGGTTTTTTGATGGAATTTCAGCGTGGCGCAGGCAGGTTTTATCTTAACCCGACACTGGCGGGACACCCCGCAAGGGACAGAGGTCTCTTTCTGGTTAGCGACGGACAACGGGCCGTTACAGGTTATGCTTGCACCGCAAGAGTCCGTGGCGTTTATTCCCGCCGATCAGGTTCCCCGCGCCCAGCATATTTTGCAGGGTGAACAAGGCTTTCGCCTGACGCCGCTGGCGTTAAAGGATTTTCATCGCCAGCCGGTGTATGGCCTTTACTGTCGCGCCCATCGCCAGTTAATGAATTACGAAAAGCGCCTGCGTGAAGCTGGCGTTACCGTCTACGAGGCCGATGTGCGCCCGCCAGAACGCTATCTGATGGAGCGGTTTATCACCACTCCGGTGTGGGTAGAGGGTGATGTGCGCAATGGCGCTATCGTTAATGCCCGTCTGAAACCGCATCCCGACTACCGCCCGCCGCTCAAGTGGGTTTCTATTGATATTGAAACCACCCGCCACGGTGAACTGTACTGCATCGGTCTGGAAGGCTGCGGGCAGCGCATCGTTTATATGCTGGGGCCGGAGAATGGCGATGCCTCCGCGCTTGATTTCGAACTGGAGTACGTCGCCAGTCGTCCGCAGCTGCTGGAAAAACTCAACGCCTGGTTTGCTAACCACGATCCTGATGTGATCATCGGCTGGAACGTGGTGCAGTTCGATCTGCGAATGCTGCAAAAACATGCCGAGCGCTACCGTATTCCACTGCGTCTGGGGCGCGATAACAGTGAGCTGGAGTGGCGCGAGCATGGCTTTAAAAACGGTGTGTTTTTTGCCCTGGCTAAAGGTCGGCTAATTATCGACGGTATCGAGGCGCTGAAATCTGCATTCTGGAATTTCTCTTCTTTCTCGCTGGAAACCGTCGCTCAGGAGTTATTAGGCGAAGGAAAATCTATCGATAACCCGTGGGATCGGATGGACGAAATTGACCGCCGTTTCGCCGAAGATAAACCTGCGCTGGCGACTTATAACCTGAAAGATTGCGAGCTGGTGACGCAGATCTTCCACAAAACTGAAATCATGCCGTTTCTACTCGAACGAGCGACGGTTAACGGCCTGCCGGTAGATCGGCACGGGGGGTCGGTGGCAGCGTTTGGTCATCTCTATTTTCCGCGAATGCATCGCGCTGGTTATGTCGCGCCTAATCTCGGCGAAGTGCCGCCGCACGCCAGCCCTGGCGGCTATGTGATGGATTCGCGGCCTGGGCTTTATGATTCGGTACTGGTGCTGGACTACAAAAGCCTGTACCCCTCGATCATCCGCACCTATCTGATTGATCCCGTCGGGCTGGTGGAAGGCATGGCGCAGCCTGATCCAGAGCACAGCACCGAAGGCTTTCTCGATGCCTGGTTCTCGCGGGAGAAACATTGCCTGCCGGAGATTGTGACTAACATCTGGCACGGGCGCGATGAAGCCAAACGCCAGGGCAATAAACCGTTGTCGCAGGCGCTGAAGATCATTATGAATGCCTTTTACGGCGTGCTCGGTACTACCGCCTGTCGCTTCTTCGATCCGCGCCTGGCATCGTCGATCACCATGCGTGGTCATCAGATCATGCGGCAAACCAAAGCGTTGATTGAAGCGCAGGGCTACGACGTGATCTACGGCGATACCGACTCAACGTTTGTCTGGCTGAAAGGCGCACATTCGGAAGAAGAAGCGGCGAAAATCGGTCGTGCACTGGTGCAGCACGTTAACGCCTGGTGGGCAGAAACGCTGCAAAAACAACAGCTGACCAGCGCATTAGAACTGGAGTATGAAACCCATTTCTGCCGTTTTCTGATGCCAACCATTCGCGGAGCCGATACCGGCAGTAAAAAACGTTATGCCGGGCTGATTCAGGAGGGCGATAAGCAGCGGATGGTGTTTAAAGGGCTGGAAACCGTGCGCACCGACTGGACGCCGCTGGCCCAGCAGTTTCAGCAGGAGCTTTACCTGCGTATCTTCCGCAACGAGCCATATCAGGAGTACGTTCGCGAAACCATCGACAAACTGATGGCGGGTGAACTGGATGCGCGGCTGGTTTACCGTAAACGCCTTCGCCGTCCGCTGAGCGAATATCAGCGTAATGTTCCGCCTCATGTACGCGCCGCTCGCCTTGCCGATGAAGAAAACCAAAAGCGCGGTCGCCCCTTGCAATATCAGAACCGCGGCACCATTAAGTACGTATGGACCACCAACGGCCCGGAGCCGCTGGACTACCAACGTTCACCGCTGGATTACGAACACTATCTGACCCGCCAGCTACAACCCGTGGCGGAGGGAATACTCCCTTTTATTGAGGATAATTTTGCTACACTTATGACCGGGCAACTTGGGCTATTTTGAGCAAAAAAAGAGTTCGCCAGATACCATTTTGATGCGTGACGAATGCTTTGCCATCCAGTACCATAGCGCCCTTTCCATTCCTGGACCTGAATAACACCACTACCTCATAAGCACGGTAGCGGGTGGTTATTGCCTGCAATTAAAGATATAGAGCCGAACACATATGCCTTTTACACTTGGTCAACGCTGGATCAGCGATACAGAAAGCGAATTGGGACTTGGAACCGTTGTCGCGGTGGATGCGCGAACTGTCACTTTACTTTTCCCATCTACTGGTGAAAACCGTCTGTACGCACGCAGTGATTCCCCCGTGACCCGCGTGATGTTCAACCCTGGTGATACCATTACCAGCCATGACGGCTGGCAGATGCAAGTCGAAGAAGTAAAAGAAGAAAATGGCTTGCTGACCTATATCGGTACTCGCCTGGATACTGAAGAGTCCGGCGTAGCCCTGCGTGAAGTTTTCCTTGATAGCAAACTGGTGTTCAGCAAACCGCAGGACCGTCTGTTTGCCGGGCAGATTGACCGTATGGACCGCTTTGCGCTGCGTTATCGCGCACGTAAATATTCCAGCGAACAGTTCCGTATGCCGTACAGCGGCCTGCGCGGTCAGCGTACCAGTCTGATCCCGCATCAGCTCAACATCGCTCATGATGTTGGTCGCCGCCATGCGCCGCGCGTCCTGCTGGCTGACGAAGTGGGTTTAGGGAAAACCATTGAAGCCGGGATGATCCTGCATCAGCAGTTGCTCTCTGGCGCTGCTGAACGTGTACTGATTATCGTCCCGGAAACCTTACAGCATCAGTGGCTGGTAGAAATGCTGCGCCGTTTCAACCTGCGTTTTGCCCTGTTTGATGATGAGCGTTACGCCGAAGCCCAGCACGACGCTTACAACCCGTTCGACACCGAACAGCTGGTCATTTGCTCGCTGGATTTTGCCCGTCGTAGCAAACAGCGTCTGGAACATCTCTGTGAAGCCGAATGGGACCTGCTGGTGGTCGATGAAGCGCATCACCTGGTGTGGAGCGAAGATGCGCCGAGCCGCGAATATCAGGCCATTGAACAACTGGCTGAGCACGTGCCCGGCGTTCTGCTGCTGACCGCAACCCCGGAACAACTGGGGATGGAAAGCCACTTCGCCCGTCTGCGTCTGCTGGACCCGAACCGTTTCCACGATTTCGCGCAGTTCGTTGAAGAGCAGAAAAATTATCGTCCAGTAGCAGATGCCGTTGCCATGCTGCTGGCAGGTAACAAACTCAGCAATGACGAACTGAACATGCTCGGTGAGATGATCGGCGAGCAGGATATTGAGCCGTTACTGCAGGCGGCAAACAGCGACAGCGAAGATGCCCAGAGCGCCCGTCAGGAACTGGTTTCCATGCTGATGGATCGCCACGGCACCAGCCGCGTGCTGTTCCGTAACACCCGTAACGGCGTTAAAGGCTTCCCGAAACGCGAGCTACACACTATTAAACTGCCGCTGCCGACGCAGTATCAGACGGCGATTAAAGTGTCCGGCATTATGGGCGCA
The DNA here is from genome assembly GCF_013369155.2 of Escherichia sp. 94.0001. NCBI lineage: Bacteria > Pseudomonadati > Pseudomonadota > Gammaproteobacteria > Enterobacterales > Enterobacteriaceae > Escherichia > Escherichia sp. 94.0001. Next base: position 160,211 of record NZ_JABWMS020000004.1, read on the forward strand.
CGTAAAAGTGCCGAAGACCGCGCTCGCGATATGCTCTACCCGGAGCGTATTTATCAAGAATTTGAAGGCGATAACGCCACCTGGTGGAACTTCGATCCGCGCGTTGAGTGGCTGATGGGTTACCTGACCAGCCATCGCTCACAGAAAGTGCTGGTGATCTGCGCTAAAGCCGCTACCGCGCTGCAACTGGAGCAGGTACTGCGTGAGCGTGAAGGTATCCGCGCCGCGGTGTTCCACGAAGGCATGTCGATTATTGAGCGTGACCGCGCTGCGGCATGGTTTGCCGAAGAAGACACCGGCGCGCAGGTGCTGCTGTGTTCGGAAATCGGTTCTGAAGGGCGTAACTTCCAGTTCGCCAGCCACATGGTAATGTTCGATCTGCCGTTCAACCCGGATCTGCTGGAGCAGCGTATTGGTCGTCTGGATCGTATCGGTCAGGCGCACGATATTCAGATCCATGTGCCTTATCTGGAAAAAACCGCTCAGTCGGTACTGGTACGCTGGTATCACGAAGGTCTGGATGCATTCGAGCACACCTGCCCGACCGGACGCACTATCTACGATAGCGTGTATAACGATCTGATTAACTACCTGGCCTCACCGGATCAAACCGAAGGCTTTGACGATCTGATCAAAAACTGCCGCGAGCAGCACGAGGCGTTGAAGGCACAGCTGGAACAGGGTCGTGACCGCCTGCTGGAGATCCATTCCAACGGTGGCGAAAAAGCGCAGGCATTAGCTGAAAGCATTGAAGAGCAGGATGACGATACCAACCTGATCGCCTTCGCCATGAACCTGTTCGATATTATCGGTATCAATCAGGACGATCGCGGCGACAACATGATCGTGCTGACGCCGTCCGATCATATGCTGGTGCCGGACTTCCCGGGCCTGTCGGAAGATGGCATCACCATCACCTTTGATCGTGAAGTGGCGCTGGCGCGTGAAGATGCGCAGTTTATTACCTGGGAGCATCCGCTGATCCGCAACGGTCTGGATCTGATCCTCTCTGGCGATACCGGTAGCAGCACGATTTCACTGTTGAAAAACAAAGCGTTGCCGGTAGGTACGCTGTTGGTGGAACTGATTTATGTCGTTGAAGCCCAGGCTCCGAAGCAGTTGCAGCTCAACCGCTTCCTGCCGCCGACGCCGGTACGTATGCTGCTGGATAAAAATGGCAACAACCTGGCGGCGCAGGTGGAGTTTGAAACCTTTAACCGTCAGCTTAACGCGGTTAACCGCCACACTGGCAGCAAGCTGGTTAATGCCGTGCAGCAAGATGTTCACGCTATCCTTCAGCTGGGTGAAGCGCAGATCGAGAAATCTGCCCGTGCATTGATTGATGCAGCGCGTAACGAAGCCGACGAAAAACTGTCTGCCGAGCTGTCTCGTCTGGAAGCGCTGCGCGCAGTGAACCCGAACATTCGTGACGACGAACTGACCGCTATTGAGAGCAACCGTCAGCAGGTAATGGAAAGTCTGGATCAGGCAGGCTGGCGTCTGGATGCCCTGCGTTTGATCGTTGTGACGCATCAGTAACGGAGCCGAAAATGGGGATGGAAAACTACAATCCACCGCAGGAACCCTGGTTGGTTATCCTGTATCAGGATGACCATATTATGGTGGTCAACAAGCCGAGCGGTTTGTTGTCTGTGCCGGGTCGTCTGGAAGAGCACAAAGACAGCGTGATGACGCGCATTCAGCGTGATTATCCGCAGGCGGAATCGGTGCATCGTCTGGATATGGCTACCAGTGGCGTGATTGTAGTGGCGCTGACCAAAGCCGCGGAGCGGGAGTTAAAACGCCAGTTCCGCGAGCGCGAGCCGAAAAAGCAGTATGTGGCCCGCGTCTGGGGGCATCCATCCCCTGCAGAAGGTCTGGTAGATCTGCCGCTGATTTGCGACTGGCCAAACCGCCCAAAACAGAAAGTCTGTTACGAAACGGGCAAGCCTGCGCAGACGGAATATGAAGTGGTGGAGTATGCAGCGGATAACACGGCAAGAGTGGTGTTAAAACCGATTACCGGGCGTTCGCATCAGCTGCGTGTGCATATGTTGGCGCTGGGTCATCCGATTCTCGGCGATCGTTTTTATGCATCACCAGAAGCGAGAGCTATGGCACCGCGTTTGTTACTACATGCAGAGATGCTGACGATTACCCATCCGGCGTATGGCAATAGTATGACGTTTAAAGCGCCAGCGGATTTTTAACCTTTCCTGTATGTTTATACCCTCATCCTAAGGGCTGCCTCTTGTACATAAATCCCCGAGTCCGGGGATTTTTTTTTCTGCCAAACTGCTTTCAGTTGTTGCGTGTGGCTACGCTTTCCATTCGGTAATTCCCTTCCTGCTCCACAGCGAATTTTTGAACTTTTTTTCACCCGTTGATCGTCTCTAATATTTCATTTTATCGGGTTTGTTATGGTCCTTTCTGATTGTTATTCATGGGCTAATTAGCCGTCTGGTTGGCGATGCCCATCTCGGTGATCCGCGTCGTGCACGACGCCTTGCATCACCAGCCTCTTCTCTAGCTCATCATGCAGGTCTTTCTAATTGTGAAATCATCCCACGCTACTGCTAAGGTTGAAGGGGCGTTCCAGCCCCTTCAACCTTAGCTTATTCTGGATCATTCAATAATTGCGTTGGCAATAATTTTTCAGCAGTACTTTGTTTAGTAGCAACTCCTTCAGTAACAATTTTTTTGGGGGTGATTTTATTAATAATAATTACCTCAGCATATAGGCGGGTAGCACCGTCCACGGTAGCACCGTCCAGGATAGCACCGTCCAGGGTAGCACCGTCCAGGTTAGCATTCCACCCAGGTTTCATGTAAAGGTTTTCATTGCTATATTTCATTATTTTTTTACCAAAGTAACAATCCCTCATGTCAACGCCGGGAAGGTAAGCCTCTCTAAGATCAACGCCCAAGTTACCTGGGCCTTTATGCAGCTGCAACGTCTGAGTACATATCTCCTTATTTTCAATAAAAAAAGTGACACTTAACTCGATATCACCGAAGGTCTCGGCGACCCAGCGCATATTGCCCTTTGCGACCATCTCATCCGGATTTTTTACGCATGTTTTGAGTTCATTGAATAATTCCAGACTATGGATAAACTTTTCTTTCTCATTCTCGTTGACAGCCCCAGTAAAGTATTTTGAGGCGTTGATGTTGCCAGCCTTTTTATTCACGAAATTGAACAGAAGTTTATAAGCCTCAGTCTGTTTATCTGACCAGAACAGATGACGTAACGTCTCCCACAAGCGTTGAAAGATATTCATCTTCACGTCCATCTTGTCCCCGCTCACCATCTTATAAATATCGTTATTGTTCATATTTAAAAGTGTTGCCGGCATGCCTGGAACTGATACTTTCATGGTAATAGCCTCGCATTGAGTTAAAAACTCATGATGCGCGCTCTGAATAAATATACTTTCAAAAATCGCTCATTCAGATATGTGTTTTTTATTTTTAAGACGTAAAAATATAATTCCGCTCGTCGTAAAGCTCTCAACCTTAAGCAGGGTCAACGCGATAAAACCAACAGACCCCCTCCCGTAAACCGTGCATTGAGCCTGTCCACCATTCTGAGTAAACGCCTTTTCTCAAAGAAGTGACCGCCAGGGCGGCCACCTTTAATCGTGGGCAGTTACTCAGCATCATTTACAGGGTTATTTAAACCCCTTCTGCTGCTTTATCAGCTCATAGGCCTGCTGAATTTCCTGCGCTTTTTGCTTCGCCATCTCCATCATCTCAGGCGGCAAACCTTTCGCCACCAACTTATCGGGATGGTGTTCACTCATCAGCTTACGGTAGGCACGTTTGATGGTGGTCGCATCATCCGTCGGCTTCACGCCCAGCACATTACAGGCATCTTCCAGCGTCGGGCCACGCTGCGCTTGCTGCCAGTTACCACCGCCAGATTGCTGCTGATAACCGCCGCCAAACTGTGCACCGCCCTGCATCATGCGCAAAAACTGGTCAAACTGGGCGCGGGAGATCCCTAATTCTTCAGCAATGACATACAGCACCGCCCGTTCATTCGGATGCAGCGAACCATCAGCAAACGCCGCCTGAATCTGGATCTCCAGAAACATACGAATTAAGTCAAAACGACCAAAGCAGACACTGCGAAACTGGCGCATCTTTTCGCGCAGTGGGTAATTGTCTGATTTTCCAACCCGGAATGCATTTTGCGCCGCAGTACGGGAAGCGCCATGCAGATTCATTCGGTCCATCAACTGGCTGGCGATATGAATATCAGCCTCCGTGACGCGACCTTTGGATTTGGTTAAATGGCCCATCACTTCAAAAGTGGTGGCAAAAAACAGCGCCTGACGCTCACGCTGGTTGGCGAACCACGCCATTTTACGGCTACGGGCTTTATCAAACATATGGCCAATTAACAGGCCTAACACTACGCCCCAAAAGCCGCCGCCCATCAGTAAGGCCACGGCCACGCCAATGATTTTTCCCCAATACTGCATATATTCCCCAAATCGACACACGGATATCAGGGCTATCTCCCACAATATAAAGGTGCTTTTACCGTTTTCCGGCTGCGGTCAATTGTGGGACATCGCCTATAATTTGCATTATCATACCTGTCATTCAATGCCGTGCCTAACACCACTGACGCTATTCGGACAGGATTAACACTAGCGTAGAGATGACGAGTACGTTAGTCTCTGACCGTTTGTCACGCGCAACGTTACCGATGATGGAACAATAAAATCAACGTATGAAAAAACGTATCCCCACTCTCCTGGCCACCATGATTGCCACCGCCCTTTATAGTCAACAGGGACTGGCAGCCGACCTCGCCTCACAGTGCATGTTGGGCGTGCCAAGCTATGACCGTCCTCTGGTACAGGGCGATACCAATGACTTACCCGTGACTATCAATGCTGACCACGCGAAAGGGGACTACCCGGATGACGCCGTGTTTACTGGCAGCGTGGATATCATGCAGGGTAACAGCCGTCTGCAGGCCGACGAAGTGCAGCTCCATCAAAAAGAGGCACCAGGACAACCGGAGCCGGTACGTACCGTTGATGCGCTCGGTAATGTCCATTACGACGATAACCAGGTGATCCTCAAAGGGCCGAAAGGCTGGGCGAATCTGAACACCAAAGATACCAACGTCTGGGAAGGTGATTACCAGATGGTGGGTCGTCAGGGCCGCGGTAAAGCGGACCTGATGAAACAACGTGGCGAAAACCGCTATACCATTCTGGATAACGGTAGCTTTACCTCCTGTCTGCCGGGTTCTGACACCTGGAGCGTGGTAGGTAGCGAAATTATTCATGACCGCGAAGAACAAGTTGCGGAGATCTGGAACGCCCGCTTTAAGGTGGGTCCGGTACCGATCTTTTATAGCCCATATTTGCAGTTGCCGGTGGGTGACAAACGTCGCTCTGGTTTCTTGATCCCGAACGCCAAGTACACCACCACCAACTACTTTGAGTTCTACCTTCCATATTACTGGAACATCGCGCCAAATATGGATGCCACCATCACGCCGCATTATATGCATCGTCGTGGCAACATCATGTGGGAGAACGAATTCCGCTACCTCTCCCAGGCGGGCGCAGGTTTGATGGAACTGGACTATCTGCCTTCCGATAAAGTCTATGAAGATGAACACCCGAACGATGACAGTTCACGTCGTTGGTTGTTCTACTGGAACCACTCCGGGGTCATGGATCAGGTGTGGCGTTTCAACGTCGACTACACCAAGGTCAGCGATCCTAGCTACTTCAATGATTTTGATAACAAGTACGGTTCCAGTACTGACGGCTACGCAACGCAAAAATTCAGCGTTGGCTATGCGGTGCAAAACTTCAATGCCACCGTTTCAACCAAGCAGTTCCAGGTCTTCAGCGAACAGAACACCAGTAGCTACTCGGCAGAACCGCAGTTAGACGTTAACTACTACCAGAATGATGTTGGTCCATTTGATACGCGCATTTACGGCCAGGCTGTGCACTTTGTTAACACCAGAGACGACATGCCTGAAGCAACCCGTGTTCACCTGGAACCGACCATCAATTTGCCGCTCTCTAATAACTGGGGCAGCATCAATACCGAAGCGAAGTTGCTGGCAACCCATTATCAGCAAACTAATCTTGACTGGTATAACTCCAGAAACACAACCAAACTGGACGAATCCGTTAACCGCGTAATGCCGCAATTCAAAGTTGACGGCAAAATGGTCTTTGAACGCGATATGGAAATGCTGGCACCGGGTTATACCCAAACGCTGGAACCGCGCGCGCAGTATTTGTACGTGCCGTATCGCGATCAGAGCGACATCTATAACTACGACTCGTCTCTGCTGCAATCTGACTACTCAGGCCTGTTCCGGGACCGGACTTATGGCGGTCTTGACCGTATTGCCTCCGCTAACCAGGTGACGACCGGTGTCACATCTCGCATATATGATGATGCTGCCGTTGAACGTTTTAATATTTCCGTTGGTCAAATCTACTATTTCACGGAGTCTCGCACTGGCGATGACAACATAACATGGGAGAATGACGACAAAACGGGCTCGCTGGTGTGGGCAGGCGATACTTACTGGCGTATCTCCGAGCGTTGGGGATTGCGTGGCGGGATTCAGTACGATACACGTCTGGATAACGTAGCAACCAGTAACTCCAGCATTGAATACCGTCGGGATGAAGACCGTCTGGTGCAGTTGAACTACCGTTACGCCAGCCCGGAATATATTCAGGCTACGCTGCCTAAGTACTATTCCACGGCAGAGCAGTATAAGAATGGTATTTCGCAGGTAGGTGCCGTCGCCAGCTGGCCAATTGCCGATCGTTGGTCAATTGTCGGGGCCTACTACTACGACACCAATGCGAACAAGCAAGCCGACTCTATGTTAGGTGTGCAATATAGCTCCTGCTGCTATGCGATTCGCGTCGGTTACGAGCGGAAGCTGAACGGTTGGGATAACGATAAACAACATGCGGTATATGACAACGCAATCGGCTTTAACATCGAACTTCGCGGCCTGAGCTCCAACTACGGTCTGGGTACGCAAGAGATGCTGCGTTCGAACATTCTGCCGTATCAAAACACTTTGTGATTTGTTGATTTACCACGTAATCCGCAGTGCGGTTAATTGAAATGGAAAAAGTATGAAGAACTGGAAAACGCTGCTTCTCGGTATCGCCATGATCGCGAATACCAGTTTCGCTGCCCCCCAGGTAGTCGATAAAGTCGCAGCCGTCGTCAATAACGGCGTCGTGCTGGAAAGCGACGTTGATGGATTAATGCAGTCGGTAAAACTGAACGCTGCTCAGGCAAGACAGCAACTTCCTGATGACGCGACGCTGCGCCACCAAATCATGGAACGTTTGATCATGGATCAAATCATCCTGCAGATGGGGCAGAAAATGGGAGTGAAAATCTCCGATGAGCAGCTCGATCAGGCGATTGCTAACATCGCTAAACAAAACAACATGACGCTGGATCAGATGCGCAGCCGTCTGGCTTACGATGGGCTGAACTACAACACCTATCGTAACCAGATCCGCAAAGAGATGATTATCTCTGAAGTGCGTAACAACGAAGTGCGTCGTCGCATCACTATCCTGCCGCAGGAAGTCGAATCTCTGGCGCAGCAGGTGGGTAACCAAAACGATGCCAGCACTGAGCTGAACCTGAGCCACATCCTGATCCCGCTGCCGGAAAACCCGACCTCTGATCAAGTGAACGAAGCGGAAAGCCAGGCGCGTGCCATTGTCGATCAGGCGCGTAATGGCGCTGATTTCGGTAAGCTGGCGATTGCTCATTCTGCCGACCAGCAGGCGCTGAACGGCGGTCAGATGGGCTGGGGTCGTATTCAGGAGTTGCCGGGGATCTTCGCCCAGGCATTAAGCACCGCGAAGAAAGGCGACATTGTTGGCCCGATTCGTTCCGGCGTTGGCTTCCATATTCTGAAAGTTAACGACCTGCGCGGCGAAAGCAAAAACATCTCGGTGACCGAAGTTCATGCTCGCCATATTCTGCTGAAACCGTCGCCGATCATGACCGACGAACAGGCCCGCGTGAAACTGGAGCAAATTGCTGCCGATATCAAGAGTGGTAAAACGACTTTTGCCGCTGCAGCGAAAGAGTTTTCTCAGGATCCAGGCTCTGCTAACCAGGGCGGCGATCTCGGCTGGGCTACACCAGATATTTTCGATCCGGCCTTCCGTGACGCCCTGACCCGCCTGAACAAAGGTCAAATGAGTGCACCGGTTCACTCTTCATTCGGCTGGCATTTAATCGAACTGCTGGATACCCGTAATGTCGATAAAACCGACGCGGCGCAGAAAGATCGTGCGTACCGCATGCTGATGAACCGTAAGTTCTCGGAAGAAGCAGCAAGCTGGATGCAAGAACAACGTGCCAGCGCCTACGTTAAAATCCTGAGCAACTAATGGTTAAAACCCAACGTGTTGTGATCACTCCCGGCGAGCCCGCCGGGATTGGCCCGGACTTAGTTGTCCAGCTTGCACAGCGTGAGTGGCCGGTCGAACTGGTTGTTTGTGCCGATGCCACTCTCCTTACCGACCGGGCAGCGATGCTCGGTTTACCGCTCACCCTCCGCCCTTATTCCCCCAACTCCCCTGCACAACCGCAAACTGCGGGCACATTAACGCTACTTCCTGTCGCGCTACGTGAATCTGTCACTGCGGGGCAGTTAGCGGTTGAAAATGGGCATTATGTGGTGGAGACGCTGGCGCGAGCGTGTGATGGCTGTCTGAACGGTGAATTTGCTGCGCTGATCACAGGCCCCGTGCATAAAGGCGTCATTAACGACGCAGGCATTCCCTTTACCGGTCATACCGAGTTTTTCGAAGAGCGTTCGCAGGCGAAAAAAGTGGTGATGATGCTGGCGACCGAAGAACTTCGCGTGGCGCTGGCAACGACGCATTTACCGCTGCGCGATATCGCAGATGCTATCACCCCTGCACTTTTGCACGAAGTGATTGCTATTTTGCATCACGATTTGCGGACCAAATTTGGTATTGCCGAACCGCGCATTCTGGTCTGCGGGCTGAATCCGCACGCGGGCGAAGGCGGTCATATGGGTACGGAAGAGATAGACACCATTATTCCGGTGCTCGACGAGCTGCGGGCGCAGGGGATGAAACTCAACGGGCCGCTGCCTGCCGATACCCTGTTTCAGCCGAAATATCTCGATAACGCCGACGCCGTGCTGGCGATGTACCACGATCAGGGTCTTCCCGTGCTAAAATACCAGGGCTTCGGGCGCGGTGTGAACATTACGCTGGGCCTGCCCTTTATTCGCACATCAGTGGACCACGGCACCGCGCTTGAACTAGCGGGACGTGGCAAAGCCGATGTCGGCAGTTTTATTACGGCGCTTAATCTCGCCATCAAAATGATTGTTAACACCCAATGAATAATCGAGTCCACCAGGGCCACTTAGCCCGTAAACGCTTCGGGCAAAACTTTCTCAACGATCAGTTCGTGATCGACAGCATTGTTTCTGCCATTAACCCGCAGAAGGGCCAGGCGATGGTCGAAATCGGCCCCGGTCTGGCGGCATTGACCGAACCGGTCGGCGAACGTCTGGACCAGCTGACGGTCATCGAACTTGACCGCGATCTGGCGGCACGTCTGCAAACGCATCCATTCTTAGGCCCGAAACTGACGATTTATCAGCAGGATGCGATGACCTTTAACTTTGGCGAACTGGCCGAGAAAATGGGCCAGCCGCTGCGTGTTTTCGGCAACCTGCCTTATAACATCTCCACGCCGTTGATGTTCCATCTGTTTAGCTATACTGATGCCATTGCCGACATGCACTTTATGTTGCAAAAAGAGGTGGTGAATCGTCTGGTTGCAGGACCGAACAGCAAGGCGTATGGTCGATTAAGCGTCATGGCGCAATACTATTGCAACGTGATCCCGGTGCTGGAAGTACCGCCGTCAGCCTTTACACCACCACCCAAAGTGGATTCCGCCGTCGTGCGCCTGGTTCCTCATGCAACGATGCCTCACCCGGTCAAAGATGTTCGCGTGTTGAGCCGCATCACCACCGAAGCCTTTAACCAGCGTCGTAAAACCATTCGTAACAGCCTCGGCAACCTGTTTAGCGTCGAGGTGTTAACGGGAATGGGGATCGACCCGGCGATGCGAGCGGAAAATATCTCTGTCGCGCAATATTGCCAGATGGCGAACTATCTGGCGGAGAACGCGCCTTTGCAGGAGAGTTAACGATGATCAATTCGCCCCGAGTGTGTATTCAGGTTCAAAGCGTCTACATTGAGGCACAATCTTCACCTGATAATGAACGTTACGTTTTTGCTTATACCGTAACCATACGCAATCTGGGGCGAGCGCCAGTGCAGTTGTTGGGGCGTTACTGGCTGATCACCAATGGCAATGGCCGTGAAACCGAAGTCCAGGGCGAAGGAGTGGTTGGCGTTCAGCCACTTATCGCGCCTGGCGAAGAGTACCAGTACACCAGCGGTGCAATCATTGAAACCCCGCTGGGCACCATGCAGGGTCACTACGAAATGATCGATGAAAATGGCGTCCCTTTCAGCATCGACATTCCCGTATTCCGACTCGCCGTTCCCACACTCATTCATTAAAAGAATATGGCGACATACCTTATTGGCGACGTTCATGGTTGTTACGATGAACTGATCGCATTGCTGCATAAAGTAGAATTTACCCCTGGGAAAGATACCCTCTGGCTAACAGGCGATCTGGTTGCGCGCGGCCCAGGTTCGCTGGATGTTCTGCGCTATGTGAAATCCTTAGGCGACAGCGTACGTCTGGTGCTGGGCAATCACGATCTGCATCTGTTGGCGGTATTCGCCGGGATCAGCCGCAATAAACCGAAAGATCGCCTGACACCGCTGCTGGAAGCGCCGGATGCCGACGAGCTGCTTAACTGGCTGCGTCGCCAGCCTCTGCTGCAAATCGACGAAGAGAAAAAGTTGGTGATGGCCCACGCCGGGATCACGCCGCAGTGGGATCTGCAGACTGCCAAAGAGTGCGCGCGCGATGTAGAAGCGGTGCTGTCGAGCGACTCCTACCCCTTCTTCCTTGATGCCATGTACGGCGATATGCCAAATAACTGGTCACCGGAATTGCGGGGGCTGGGAAGACTGCGGTTTATCACCAACGCCTTTACCCGTATGCGTTTTTGCTTCCCGAACGGTCAACTGGATATGTACAGCAAAGAATCGCCGGAAGAAGCCCCTGCCCCACTGAAACCGTGGTTTGCGATTCCTGGCCCCGTCGCTGAAGAGTACAGCATCGCCTTTGGTCACTGGGCATCGCTGGAGGGCAAAGGTACGCCGGAAGGTATTTACGCGCTGGATACCGGCTGCTGCTGGGGGGGTACATTAACCTGCCTGCGCTGGGAAGATAAACAGTATTTTGTCCAGCCGTCGAACCGGCATAAAGATATGGGTGAGGGAGAGGCGGTCGCGTCTTAAATCCCGTCGAGCATAAAATCTAATGCTCCTTTAATCAAAGTTCGGTGCGCGCTGGCATCGCAAAATTTCGTTCCCAGCGTGTTAACTGGAACAGTTGCAGTCTCATGCGTCATGAGCACATATTCTTTGCCGTCTACCAGTAAAAGGATTGGGTTAAGCCGTTCTGGTGGGCGAATATGGCTAAATCGTTCAATAGGTGTTAATGGATTAACGATACGGCGATTAATCTCACCAATAATGTCGCTGGTAACATCGATAACAAAGGGCAACGCGGCGTTCCTGCCGCGACTGCGGTATACCGTAAATTGCATCGCTAGAAGCTCCGGTACTCATCAGAGAAACATCCGGTTTCATCAGCCAATTGATTTAACGCAGCGATAGCTTCTGCGTTCTCTTCACGCCAACGTGTTGCTGCATGTTTTTTAAGTTCAGCATTGAGCGCAACCGTAAGGGTGGCGCTCATATTTAAGCCTGCATCACGAGCGCGATTGACTAACTCACGGTCGACGGTGACGGTCACACTTTGTGTGGTACGTTTTGCAGTCATGATATCGTGCTCCTGTACAATTTATACGTCTAGTATGCACGGATATCTGCACGTATCAGTGATGCCGGAATTCTAATATACAAACTTACCGCCGTTCCAGAATCTCAAAGCAATAGCTATGAGAGTTCTGCGCATCAGCGTCGTGGAATTCGCTGAATACCGATTCCCAGTCATCCGGCTCGTAATCCGGGAAATGGGTGTCGCCTTCCACTTCTGCGTCGATATGCGTCAGATACAGTTTTTGCGCTTTCGGCAGGAACTGCTCATAAACGCGACCACCGCCAATCACCATGATTTCTGGTACGTCACCACACGCCGCGATGGCTTCATCCACCGACTTCACCCACGTTACGCGATCATCCGTACCCGGTTGACTGCTGAGGATAATATTTTTGCGTCCTGGCAGCGGACGACCGATGGATTCCCAGGTATGGCGGCCCATAATCACGGGTTTATTTAAGGTGTTGCGTTTAAACCAGGCGAGATCGGCAGGCAGGTTCCACGGCATGGCGTTTTCCATGCCGATAACGCGATCTACCGCTAACGCCGCAATCAGACTAATCATTGATTTACCCTGGATATAAAAAATTGTCGCCACTATACGTAAAGCGTAAACCGTCGTCGACTGGTGCGAGGATGATGTTGAGGAAAATTTTATATTCTGCTGGCGAGTCCACGCTCTCCCCCTGGACTCGCCGCATTACAATGAAACAAAAACAATCAGTTAGCTGTAAAGTGTGATTTACGTCACTCTTTATTAGGATGAGGGTTTCGTTTCCGGTTCATCCGCCATGCTGCCGGTATGTTTACCTTCTTCGGTGCCCTGCCAGCCATGTCGTTGAATTAATGACAGATGTTCACGGTCCTCAGTAATGATCTCACTTAACATCGCGCTGGTACGTTTATAGACCGCCGCACGGGCTTTGGTGTCGTTCTCAACCATTGCCATCTCTTCCACCATCTGAATATTAAAACGGCGAAAAACATCGGCGCGCTCCCGTGCTTCATACGGTCCCAGACCTAAACTTTCCAGCGCCAGACGCCCGGTTTTCAGCGCACCTTCAAAGGTTTCACGCTCTGGCTTTTCAACGCCTGCCTGACGCAAACGAATGTAGTGATCGACATCGCGGGCGCGGGCAATAATCTGCAGATGCGGGAAATGTTCTTTCACCATCTCCGTCAGTTGCAGGTTGGTTTGTGGATCGTCAATGGCGTTAATCAGCACTTCTGCTTTCGCCGCTCCGGCAGACTCCAGTAAATCCATCCGCGTGGCATCGCCGTAAAACACTTTCATGCCAAATTTGCGCAAGGTTTCGATATGGTCAGGATCATGATCGAGCACCACCATTTTCACCCCGCTGGAGAGCAGTAAACGTCCGGTAATCTGTCCATAACGACCGAATCCGGCAATGATTACCCGCGGCTGTTCTTCGTCGATCTCATCGGCTTCACGCGCCTCTTCAGTAGAAGATTGCTCAAGGCGATTGAGGATCACCAGCAGAATCGGCGTTGCTGCCATCGACAGCGCCACCGCCAGGGTCAGCGATTTCGCCCACTCCGGCTCCAGCACATTCGCCATCTGCGCCGCACCAAATACTACAAAGGCAAACTCACTGCCCTGTCCTAATAACACCGCAAACCAGCGACGCTGTTTATTTGGCACCTGCAACGGTCGGGCAATCAGCCACAGCATGGCGATTTTGATGATGAGGAAACCGAGCAGCAAAATGACAATGCGCAATGGGTTTTCAATCAGCGTGCCAAAGTCTATCGACATGCCAACACCGATGAAAAACAGCCCCAACAGCAAACCTTTAAATGGCTCGATATCGCTTTCCAACGCATGGCGGTATTCCGAGCTTGCCAGCAGTACGCCCGCCAGAAACGCCCCCATCGCCATCGACAAGCCGACCTCTTCCAGCAGCAAACCAAAGCCAAACACGAGGAATAACGCCACGGCACTAAACACTTCCCGCAAGCCAGAGCGGGCAACAAAACGCAGCGCCGGACGCGTGACATAGCGCCCCAGCAGTACCACCAGCACCAGTGCACCCGCCACTTTTAACGCCGAGAGAGCAAATGCGCCCATCGTCGTCGAGGCACTGCTCGCCGCCAGTAGCGGGATCATCGCTACCAGCGGGATCGCGGCGATATCCTGGAACAGCAGCACCGCAAAGGCGCTACGGCCCATTTGTGTCACCATCAGGTTGCGTTCATTCATCGCCTGCATGGCAATTGCCGTTGATGAGAGCGCCAGTGTCATGCCGATCAGTTCCGCTACCTGCCAGCGCAGACCAAGGAACATGCAGAACAGCCCCAGCAGGCCGCCGCAAACCACCATCTGTAATGCACCACCACCAAACACTGCCGCACGCAACTTCCACAGCCTTTGTGGATCAAGTTCGAGGCCGATAATAAACAGCATCAGCACCACGCCGATCTCGGCAAAGTGCAGAATAGATTCGGCATCGGTCACCAGTCGCAGCCCCCACGGGCCAATAATGCAGCCCGCGATCAGGTAGCCAAGAACCGAGCCAAGCCCAAGGCGCACCGCAATAGGTACAATCAGCGCCGCCGAACCGAGATAAATCAGCGCCTGAATCAGCGTATGGCTATCCATGATATGCCTCCTGCCATTCCAGCAGACGTTGCTTATAATGACGCGCCTGCCCTTCGAGGGTTTCGTCGTCACAAATAAAGGTGCAGTGCATAGCAAACGGTGGCAGCCAGTTCAGCCCGCAGTAGATTGCCGTCGCCTGTAGCGGCTGCGACAGCACATCAAAGCCCGGATGCGCGCCAATCTCAAAATGACTTTCCCCGCCGCCGGTCGTCACCGCCCACAGTAAATGTTTACCATGCAGTGCCGTGCCGCCGTGACCGTAAGCCCAGCCGTGCGAGAAGACTTTATCGATCCAAAGTTTAAGGAGCGGAGGAATGCTGTACCACTGCATCGGGTGCTGCCAGACGATCAGGTCGGCGCGAGACAACGCCTCCTGCTCGGCAGCAATATCGATATTGAAGTCAGGATAGAGTTGATAAAGAGAGCGAACTTCGACGCCTTCCAGCGTCCTTGCGTGTTCAAGCATCCGTTTATTCGCATGAGAATGATGCGGATACGGATGCGCATAAATTATGAGGATCATAGTTAACTCGCGTGTTTACGCCTTTGTTTTCCCACAAAGTGTAGTCACATATTCACGCAGCTAATAGTCAATAATATTGATTCAAAAAAGGCAGAAATCTGAATAAATTACCCCATTCGTTGCCTGCGAATCGTCATATTGCTGGTCTGGGCCAGCGACATCCCCCGTGTCTCTGGCGCAAACGCAATGGAAATCAACAAACCAAACAGCGAGATACCTGCTCCCATCAGCATCGTGTTACTGATGCCGTAATTATTGATAAAGATCGGCAGCGCCCAGGTTGAAACAATGGTGCCAATACGGCTTAAGGACATAATCACGCCCACAGCAGAGGCGCGGATATCCGTCGGGAAGAGTTCATTAGGATAGAGCCACTGCAAATTACCTGGCCCGCCAGAGAAAAAGGCATACACCGCAAATGCCATCACTACCAGCCAGATCCCCATATCCGGGATCAGCCCCAAAACCGCCAACGCCAGCGTCATCATGGCAAAGCTGCCAATCAACAACGGACGCCGTCCGGCAGTGTTTAGCCACAGCATCGGCGGAATACAGCCGAGCATAAAGAACAGGCTAATCACCACGTTCCCCAGCGCCGCGTTTTTGCCAACCCCCAATCCCAACAAACCAACAATTTGCGGGCCAAAGGTGTAAATGGCGAACATCGGGATCACCTGGCAGGTCCAGATGGCGGCAACAAACAGAACAAAAGGAAAATGGCGGCGATTAAACAGATCGCGAAAACGGGTTTGCTGCGGCTGCTCTTCATCGAAAGCCACCGGTTCGCCAAACAGTTTGATCATCATCTCTTCGCACTCTTTTACTCGCCCTTTGCGTAACAACCAGCGGGGAGATTCAGGCAGTTCGAATCGACCAATCAAAATCAACAAACAGGGAATCGCTGCGCTACCCAGCATCCAGCGCCAGCCGCCTTCCACATCATAAAGCCAGTAGCCGACCAGATCGGCACAGGTCGCGCCGACATACCACATAGCGGCGATAAAGCTGATTGAAAACGCCCGCTGACGGGTGCTGGAGAACTCGGTGATCATGGAAGTCGCGATGGGATAATCTGCACCGATGACAATGCCGATGAGTACCCGCATCACCAGTAGTTCGATGGGGGATGAGACAAACATCGTTGCTACCGATATCACACCAATGGCGATGATATCAATGAGGAACATTTTGCGCCGTCCGACCTTATCGGAGATATAGCCAAACAGCGATGTACCGACAAACAGCCCGGCGAGCGTTCCCGCCCCCAGCAAGCCAATCCAGTCTGCGTCCAGCTTCAGCGCAGGTGTCAGTTGCTCCAGCGCCACGCCAATCATTACCAGTACATAACCATCCAGAAACGGGCCACCGCTTCCCCACAGCAAAATGCGGCGGTGAATTGAGGAGAATTTGAGATCGTCAAAGTTTCTGGACGGTTGCATGGGTTATTCCTGTTTTTTTACAATGAGAGTCAGTACGGCGTTACGTATCAAACCAACATCAACCGTAACGAAACTCCACACCAAAGGTGCCGCGCGGGTATTCCCACTGTTCCAACGCCGACCCCAGCCCCAGAATGCGACAGGTACCGCACTCCAGACATCCGGCGTAATCGAAGCGCACACTGCCATCATCCTGCTTCTTATACAGACCTGCGGGGCACGCTTTTACCAGCAGCTCCAGCGCCTGTTTATCCGCATCGGCCTTTACAACAATGTGCGGATGCTCTTCATCGACATTGAATTTATTGACGCCCAGTTTGACGTCCACATTGACGGGAGAAGTCATAAAACGGTCACTCCTTTCATGCCATCCTTGATCAGATTGATGAAGCCCACTTTCTTGCCGTGGCGGAGTATTTTCTTGCGCATCAGTTCCGGCGCGCTGCCGTCAATGGTGAACAGGTCACGCGCCACGCCCACCGCCAGTTCCGGGTAACCGCTAAACATGCGTGGGTTATCAAGGAACGCCGGTAGTTTCTGGTACATGCGCATATCGCGCAGTGGGCCACTCTCCAGATGCTGACGATATTCCGTCAGTTTTTGCTTACTGAAATCGTCGCTTTTCATCGCTGAAAGCACGGTTTTTGCAGCAGCTTCCCCGGCGGCAATCGCCAGATCCATACCGCGAATAGTAAAACCGAGGTTCATACACATTCCGGCGGCATCACCGGCAATCAGTACGCCGTCACCGACCAGCTCCGGCAGCATGTTGATGCCTGCTTCCGGCACTACGTGAGCGGAATATTCCACCAGCTTGCCGCCTGCGATCAGCGGTGCAACGGCCGGATGTTGTTTGAAATCTTCCAGCATTTGCGGCACCGATTTTTTCGCGTCATGCAGATGATGCAGACCACAAACCAACCCCAGCGATAGAGTGTTTTCATTGGTATAAAGAAAGCCGCCGCCCATCAGGCCATCGGTGGGTGATCCCGCAAACAGGCAAGCCGCGCCCTGATTACCCTTCAACTGAAAGCGGTCTTCGATTACCGACTTCGGTAACTCGATCAGTTCCTTCACGCCAACCGCCACATCCGTCGGTTTAACACGTTTAGCCATCCCCAGCTTTTCGGCAAGGATGGAGTTCACCCCGTCAGCAAGGATCACCGTTTTCGCTTCAATCACATCGCCATCGGCTTCTACGCCGACAACTTTGCCATCGCGCTGTACGAGGTTATCGACACGAATCCCGGTAATTAACTGCGCGCCCGCCTCTTCGGCCTGCTCCATCAACCAGGCATCAAATTTACTGCGCAAAACGGAGTAAGAACGCTGGGATGGCGAGGTTCCGTCGCCATTGCAGTAGTCCATAGTCATCGCTGACTTTTCCGTCATAAACGCGAGTTTTTCATGGGTGATCAGGCGTTCTACGGGGGCGGATTCGGCGAAACCTGGAATAATGTGTTCCAGACTGTGGGCATAGAGACGCCCGCCGGTGACGTTCTTGGCACCTGCGGAATTGCCACGCTCGATAACTAACACTTGCGCACCTTCGCGGGAGAGCACCAGTGCGGCAACCGAACCGGCAAGCCCTGCACCGACGATGATGGCGTCAAAGATATCTTCGGACATAAGAGCTCCCTGTCAGCGGCAGGGCCAAAATGCAGCCCTGCCAGAGTGGATCAACGTGCTAAAGCTGCGGTCAGCGCCGGAAGGATCTTCACGGCGTCGCCAACAATGCCGTAATCCGCGTACTGGAAGATCGGCGCATTTTTATCTTTGTTGATGGCGAAAATGGTTTGCGACGCGTTAGCGCCAACCATGTGCTGGATCTGCCCGGAGATCCCCACCGCCAGGTACAGTTCAGGTTTCAGCATCAGGTTGGAGATACCGACATAGCGTTCGTGCTCCATCCATTTTTCGTTTTCCGCCACCGGACGAGAACAGGCCAACTCCGCACCTATCGCCTTGCAAAGCTGTTCTGCCAGCGCAATGTTTTCTTTGCTGCCAATGCCGCGACCGACGCTGACCACCAGACGGGCTTTGTCGAGATCGACGCTGTTGCTCTGGCGCGCCTGGGTTGCCGTGCGGGTAATCGCCACCGCCGGAGCCTGCCACGCCACGGTGTGCGTTTCGCCAGTGCGTGACGCGTCTGGCTGAGCCGCATCGAACGTGCCGCTGCTGATGGTCAGTACCGCATACGGCGTGGCAATGCGTTCTTCGCCAATTGCCAGACCGCCGTAAACCATGTGTTTCACTGTTGCTTTACTGTCCTGTACGCTGACGGTGCTGGCATCGTTAGACACCGCCGCTTTAAGGCGATAACCCAGTTTTGCCGCCAGTAATTTGCCGCGACGGGTATTCGGCAGCAGCACCAGGCCGTCTGCGCCGTGCTGGCGAATAGTGTCAGCCATGACACCGGCGTAATCTTCGATCATTCGATCGTCCGGTTTGCCGCTTAATGTCCAGACATGATTAGCGCCGAGCTGGATTGCCAGTGCGCCATCGGCATCATTGAGGACAAATGTGTTGATTTGATTAGCTAAAGCCTGCGCACCGTTCATCAGTTCCGGCAGACGAGAAGGGGTATCGCTGAATACCCAGACTTGAGAAAACGTGTTCATAGCATCCCCTGTAATTAAATGACTTTGCGAAGATTTTCAGCAAATGCGGCGATCTGTTCTTCGCCGTCGCCTTCAATCACGATGCGCTGACGCTCGCGCTGTTTCGGTGCGGCAACCCGTTGTTCAGACCAGGCTTCCACGGCGTTAAAGCCAATATCCGCCGCCGACCATACCTGGACTGGCTTTTTCGCCGCGCCGAGAATGGCTTTCATCGAAGGAATTTGTGGGGAATTGATATCAGTGGAAACAGCAACAACCGCAGGCAGCGGAATGCTTAAGGTTTCTGTTTCATCTTCCAGTTCGCGCTCAACGGTGAGGGTATCTGCCGTCAGGGAGATAATTTTGCTGACGCCGTTAACTGCCGGAATATTGAGGATTTCGCCCACCAGCAGACCAACCTGCTGGGCATAAAGGTCGGAAGAACCATCGCCACAGAGGATCAAATCAAAGCCTGCTTTCTGGGCGGCAGCAGCCAATGCGGTCGCCGTTTGTTGCGGCAGTGCCTGCTCGAACTGGTCATCAATCACCACAATCAGTTCATCCGGGCCGCGCGATAGCACATCTTTACGCCCTTTGGCGTTGGTCAGGGCTTTACCGCCCACACTTAAGGCCGTCACCTGCGCTTCTGCTGCCTGTTGCTTTAGCTGGCAAGCCGCTTCAATAGCGTTGAGATCGTATTGGCTTATTTTGGCATCGGCTTTACTGAAGTCTAACGAACCATCAGTATTATTGACCGCAATATCCTGTTCATCAGGCACGCACTTATAGCAAGTAATAATCTTCATTGCATCTCCAGAAATCATGAAGGAAACGTCGTTCATATCGGTGGTGTTAATTACAGATATCACGCCCTTTAATTTGGAAATAAAACTTTAATCACCAATATTGAAAATGTCACACGCAGATAAATCCAACTTTCAATATTGTTAAGTTCCTCACCAATATTGAAAACACGGCGTAACAAAAAGAAATTTTCAATATTGTTTTATGGATCACCAATATTGAAAGTCAGATGCTATTTTTTTACTCACATCAGAACATAACACTCTGATTAATAATCAAAATTAACACAAAAATGCCCTCTATTCACCCGAAACAAAAATGTGACAATAATCACAGAATGCAGCCTATTGAATACCCATTATGAGTTAGCCATTAACGCGTCCACGAGGTTAATAATAATTATATTAAATGTTAACAAAAATAAAACAAACGGGAACGCAAAATAAATATTCGTTTTCACAGTGGAATTAACTCATGAAAAATGAAAAGAGAAAAACGGGAATAGAACCGAAGGTTTTCTTTCCGCCTTTAATAATCGTTGGCATACTTTGTTGGCTTACAGTCAGAGACCTGGATGCAGCGAATGTCGTTATTAATGCTGTATTCAGTTACGTCACCAATGTCTGGGGATGGGCATTTGAATGGTATATGGTGGTAATGCTCTTCGGCTGGTTCTGGTTGGTATTCGGCCCGTATGCCAAAAAGCGTTTAGGTAACGAACCACCCGAGTTCAGTACCGCCAGTTGGATCTTTATGATGTTCGCCTCCTGTACGTCTGCTGCCGTACTGTTCTGGGGATCGATTGAGATCTACTACTACATCTCTACCCCACCGTTTGGCTTAGAACCGAACTCGACGAGTGCGAAAGAGCTGGGGCTGGCTTACAGCTTGTTCCACTGGGGACCGTTGCCGTGGGCCACTTACAGCTTCCTCTCCGTCGCCTTCGCTTACTTCTTCTTTGTCCGCAAAATGGAAGTGATTCGCCCCAGCTCCACCCTGGTGCCGCTGGTAGGTGAAAAACACGCCAAAGGGCTGTTTGGCACTATCGTCGACAACTTCTATCTCGTCGCCTTGATCTTCGCCATGGGCACCAGCCTGGGCCTTGCTACGCCGCTGGTGACCGAGTGTATGCAGTGGTTGTTTGGTATTCCGCATACCCTGCAACTGGACGCTATCATCATTACCTGCTGGATTATCCTCAACGCCATTTGCGTCGCCTGTGGTCTGCAAAAAGGGATACGTATCGCCAGTGACGTGCGTAGTTACCTGAGCTTCCTGATGCTGGGTTGGGTGTTCATCGTCAGCGGTGCCAGCTTCATCATGAACTACTTCACCGATTCGGTGGGAATGTTGCTGATGTATCTGCCGCGTATGTTGTTCTATACCGATCCCATCGCCAAAGGCGGCTTCCCGCAGGGTTGGACCGTATTCTACTGGGCATGGTGGGTAATTTACGCTATCCAGATGAGTATCTTCCTTGCCCGCATCTCCCGTGGTCGTACGGTGCGTGAACTGTGCTTCGGCATGGTACTGGGTCTGACCGCATCCACCTGGATCCTGTGGACTGTACTCGGTAGTAACACTCTGCTGTTGATGGATAAAAACATCATCAACATTCCGCATCTGATCGAACAGTACGGTGTCGCGCGCGCCATCATCGAAACCTGGGCTGCTCTACCGTTCAGCACCGCCACCATGTGGGGCTTCTTCATCCTCTGCTTTATCGCCACCGTTACGCTGGTTAACGCCTGCTCTTATACCCTGGCGATGTCCACTTGCCGCGAAGTACGCGATGGTGAAGAACCACCGCTGCTGGTGCGTATCGGCTGGTCAATTCTGGTTGGCATTATCGGTATTGTTCTGCTGGCGCTCGGCGGCCTGAAACCGATTCAAACCGCCATTATTGCCGGAGGATGCCCGCTGTTCTTCGTCAACATTATGGTGACGCTCTCCTTTATTAAAGACGCGAAACAGAACTGGAAAGATTAATTAACCCACAAAATATCAAGAGGTTGAAAGATGGATTTTAATTTAAATGATGAGCAGGAACTGTTTGTCGCCGGTATCCGCGAACTGATGGCCAGCGAAAACTGGGAGGCCTATTTTGCCGAGTGCGACCGTGACAGCGTCTACCCGGAACGTTTTGTCAAAGCACTGGCAGATATGGGTATCGACAGCCTGCTTATCCCGGAAGAGCACGGCGGGCTGGACGCAGGTTTTGTCACCCTCGCCGCCGTGTGGATGGAATTGGGTCGTTTGGGGGCACCAACCTACGTGCTGTACCAGTTGCCGGGTGGATTCAACACCTTCCTGCGCGAAGGCACACAAGAGCAGATCGACAAGATTATGGCGTTTCGTGGTACTGGTAAGCAGATGTGGAACTCAGCGATTACCGAACCAGGGGCTGGCTCTGACGTGGGTAGCCTGAAAACGACTTATACCCGTAGAAATGGTAAGATTTATCTTAATGGTAGTAAGTGTTTTATTACCAGCAGCGCCTACACCCCGTACATCGTGGTGATGGCGCGTGACGGGGCTTCTCCGGACAAACCTGTCTACACCGAATGGTTTGTTGATATGAGCAAACCGGGCATCAAAGTGACCAAACTAGAGAAGCTCGGTCTGCGTATGGATAGCTGCTGTGAAATCACCTTTGACGATGTGGAACTGGACGAGAAAGACATGTTCGGTCGGGAAGGTAACGGCTTTAACCGCGTCAAAGAAGAGTTCGATCATGAACGTTTCCTGGTAGCTCTCACCAACTACGGTACGGCGATGTGCGCCTTTGAAGATGCGGCGCGCTACGCCAACCAGCGCGTGCAGTTTGGCGAGGCTATTGGTCGTTTCCAGTTGATTCAGGAAAAATTCGCCCACATGGCGATCAAATTAAACTCCATGAAAAACATGCTGTATGAAGCAGCGTGGAAAGCAGACAACGGCACCACCACCTCTGGCGATGCAGCGATGTGCAAATACTTCTGCGCCAATGCGGCATTTGAAGTGGTGGATAGCGCAATGCAGGTGCTGGGCGGTGTTGGGATTGCGGGCAACCACCGCATAAGCCGCTTCTGGCGTGATCTGCGTGTAGACCGCGTCTCCGGGGGATCTGACGAAATGCAGATCCTGACGCTGGGTCGTGCGGTGCTGAAACAATACCGCTAAGTCCGTGCGCTGCCTGATGCGACGCTACCGTGTCTTATCAGGCCTACGGGAGTACGAATGTAGGCCTGATAAGGCGTTTACGTCGCATCCGGCAGTCATGCGCTACATAAATTTTTCAGGAGCTAATAATGGATCATCTACCCATGCCGAAATTCGGGCCGCTGGCCGGATTGCGCGTTGTCTTCTCCGGTATCGAAATCGCCGGGCCGTTCGCCGGGCAAATGTTCGCAGAATGGGGGGCGGAAGTTATCTGGATCGAAAACGTCGCCTGGGCCGACACCATACGCGTTCAACCGAACTACCCGCAACTCTCCCGCCGTAATTTGCACGCGCTGTCGTTAAATATTTTCAAAGATGAAGGCCGCGAAGCGTTTCTGAAATTAATGGAAACCACCGATATCTTCATCGAAGCCAGTAAAGGTCCGGCCTTTGCCCGTCGTGGCATTACCGATGAAGTCCTGTGGCAGCACAACCCGAAACTGGTTATCGCTCACCTGTCCGGTTTTGGTCAGTATGGCACCGAGGAGTACACCAATCTTCCGGCCTATAACACCATCGCCCAGGCCTTCAGTGGTTACCTGATTCAGAACGGTGATGTTGACCAGCCAATGCCTGCCTTCCCGTATACCGCCGATTACTTTTCTGGCCTGACCGCAACCACTGCGGCGCTGGCAGCACTGCATAAAGTGCGTGAAACCGGTAAAGGCGAAAGTATCGACATCGCCATGTATGAGGTGATGCTGCGTATGGGCCAGTACTTCATGATGGATTACTTCAACGGCGGCGAAATGTGCCCGCGCATGACCAAAGGTAAAGATCCCTACTATGCAGGTTGCGGTCTGTACAAATGCGCCGACGGCTACATCGTAATGGAACTGGTAGGCATTACTCAGATTGCAGAATGTTTTAAAGATATTGGCCTCGCACATCTGCTCGGTACGCCGGAAATCCCGGAAGGCACTCAGCTTATCCACCGTATCGAATGCCCTTACGGCTCACTGGTAGAAGAGAAACTCGATGCCTGGCTGGCGGCACATACCATCGCGGAAGTAAAAGAACGCTTTGCTGAACTGAATATCGCCTGCGCCAAAGTGCTGACCGTACCGGAACTGGAAAGTAATCCACAGTATGTGGCCCGTGAATCGATCACCCAGTGGCAAACAATGGATGGTCGCACCTGCAAAGGGCCGAATGTGATGCCGAAATTCAAAAATAACCCCGGTCAAATCTGGCGCGGAATGCCATCACATGGCATGGACACAGCCGCCATTTTGAAAAATATCGGCTACAGCGAAAACGACATTCAGGAGTTGGTCAGCAAAGGTCTGGCCAAAGTTGAGGACTAAACGCGTGGCGTCAGTCAGCTTGCCTGACTAGCGCCCGCCCAATAACAAACGACTAAAATGGATAGAGGTGCAATGGATATCATTGGCGGACAACATCTACGTCAAATGTGGGACGATCTGGCGGACGTTTACGGTCATAAAACGGCGCTGATTTGTGAATCCAGCGGCGGAGTCGTTAACCGGTACAGTTATCTTGAGTTAAATCAGGAAATTAACCGCACGGCAAACCTGTTTTATACGCTGGGGATTCGCAAAGGCGACAAGGTTGCTCTACATCTCGACAACTGCCCGGAATTTATCTTTTGCTGGTTCGGGCTGGTAAAAATTGGCGCAATTATGGTGCCGATTAACGCCCGCCTGTTGCGCGAAGAAAGCGCGTGGATCCTGCAAAATAGCCAGGCGTGTCTGCTGGTGACCAGTGCGCAGTTCTATCCCATATATCAACAGATTCAGCAGGAAGATGCCACGCAACTGCGGCACATTTGCCTGACAGATGTGGAGCTTCCCGCTGATGATGGCGTGAGTTCGTTTACTCAACTGAAAAATCAACAACCTGCCTCCTTGTGCTATGCACCGCCGCTATCGACCGACGATACGGCGGAAATTCTCTTTACCTCCGGTACCACTTCCCGCCCAAAAGGCGTGGTGATTACCCATTACAATCTGCGCTTCGCCGGATATTACTCCGCCTGGCAGTGCGCACTACGTGACGATGACGTCTACCTGACGGTAATGCCTGCATTTCATATCGATTGCCAGTGTACTGCGGCGATGGCGGCATTTTCTGCCGGAGCCACCTTTGTGCTGGTCGAGAAATACAGCGCCCGCGCCTTCTGGGGACAGGTACAAAAGTACCGCGCCACCGTTACCGAATGCATTCCGATGATGATCCGTACCTTGATGGTGCAGCCGCCTTCTGTGAACGATCGGCAACACCATCTGCGGGAAGTGATGTTTTATCTCAACCTGTCGGAGCAGGAAAAGGACGCATTTTGTGAACGCTTTGGCGTCCGCTTGCTGACGTCTTATGGGATGACGGAAACCATTGTTGGCATTATCGGCGATCGCCCCGGCGATAAACGACGCTGGCCGTCAATTGGCCGTGCAGGATTTTGCTACGAAGCGGAGATCCGCGACGATCACAACCGTCCGCTCCCGGCTGGTGAAATCGGTGAAATCTGCATTAAAGGCGTACCAGGGAAAACCATCTTCAAAGAATATTTTCTTAACCCGCAAGCCACTGCCAGAGTCCTGGAAGCCGATGGCTGGCTGCACACTGGCGATACCGGATACCGCGACGAAGAGGGCTTTTTTTATTTCGTCGATCGCCGCTGCAATATGATTAAACGCGGTGGCGAGAATGTCTCCTGCGTGGAGCTGGAAAATATTATCGCCGCACATCCAAAAATTCAGGATATCGTGGTTGTGGGTATTAAAGATTCGATTCGCGATGAAGCCATCAAAGCATTTGTGGTGCTGAATGAAGGTGAAACATTGAGCGAAGAGGAATTTTTCCGCTTCTGCGAACAAAATATGGCGAAATTTAAAGTGCCCTCTTATCTGGAGATCAGAAAAGATCTGCCACGTAATTGCTCGGGGAAAATAATCAGAAAGAATCTGAAATAAATGAAACGGCAGGGAACTACCCTGCCCGCTAATAATCACGCTCTAAAACAATATGCATTTTTTGCAGGGATGTTGTCGTCCCTGAAAAAGCAAAAATGGAGAAAAGGAATGAGTGAATCATTACATCTGACCCGCAATGGATCAATTCTGGAAATTACCCTTGATCGCCCAAAAGCGAATGCTATTGATGCAAAAACCAGCTTTGAAATGGGCGAAGTATTTCTAAATTTCCGTGACGATCCGCAATTACGTGTCGCCATTATTACCGGTGCCGGAGAGAAATTCTTTTCCGCAGGCTGGGATTTAAAGGCGGCAGCAGAAGGCGAAGCACCTGATGCTGACTTTGGCCCGGGTGGTTTTGCGGGATTAACCGAAATTTTCAATCTCGACAAACCGGTTATCGCAGCTGTGAACGGCTACGCCTTTGGCGGCGGCTTTGAACTGGCACTGGCGGCAGATTTTATTGTCTGTGCCGATAACGCCAGCTTCGCCCTGCCGGAAGCCAAACTGGGCATCGTTCCTGACAGCGGCGGTGTGCTGCGTCTGCCGAAGATCCTGCCGCCTGCCATCGTCAATGAAATGGTAATGACCGGCAGAAGAATGGGCGCAGAAGAGGCGCTGCGTTGGGGGGTAGTCAACCGCGTGGTTAGCCAGGCGGAGCTGATGGATAACGCCCGCGAACTGGCACAGCAACTCGTTGACAGCGCACCACTGGCGATCGCAGCGCTGAAAGAGATCTACCGCACCACCAGCGAAATGCCAGTAGAAGAAGCGTATCGCTATATTCGCAGTGGCGTGTTGAAACACTATCCATCGGTTCTGCATTCGGAAGATGCCATTGAAGGGCCACTGGCGTTTGCCGAGAAGCGCGATCCGGTGTGGAAAGGACGTTAACAACCGTGAGCTATTACGCCTTTGAAGGGTTAATTCCGGTGGTTCACCCGACGGCGTTTGTCCATCCCAGTGCAGTATTGATTGGCGATGTGATTGTGGGAGCCGGTGTCTACATCGGCCCACTCGCCTCACTGCGTGGTGACTACGGGCGGTTGATCGTGCAAGCGGGAGCCAATATTCAGGATGGCTGCATTATGCATGGCTACTGCGACACTGATACCATCGTTGGGGAAAACGGCCATATCGGGCACGGAGCAATCCTGCATGGTTGTGTGATTGGTCGCGATGCATTGGTCGGGATGAACAGCGTGATTATGGATGGCGCGGTCATTGGCGAAGAGAGCATTGTTGCCGCTATGAGCTTTGTCAAAGCGGGCTTTAGCGGCGAGAAACGCCAGTTGTTGATGGGCACGCCTGCCCGCGCTGTACGCAGTGTTAGTGACGACGAGTTACACTGGAAGCAGTTGAATACCAAAGAGTATCAGGATCTTGTCGGCCGCTGCCATGTAGCGTTACATGAAACGCAGCCGTTGAGACAAATGGAGGAAAATCGTCCCCGTTTGCAGGGGACGACGGATGTGGCGCCAAAGCGGTGACATCATCGGATGCGGCGTAAACACCTTATCCGACCTGACTGGAGAGCAACCGTAGGCCGGATAAGATGCCAGCATCGCATCCGGCAACCAGACCGCACGGTATCAACGAAATTAAATTAACGACGCATACTTTTCGACAACATCATTTGCCACTTCTGCTCGCGGTTAAGTTCCGTGAGTGGAACGGCAGGAATACGCGGTGTCTTTCTTACGCCGACTAATTTTTCCCGACTGTTATTGCGCAGGCGCGCGTAAATTTGCTCATCGATATCGACCACTTTAACC
The DNA here is from genome assembly GCF_013369155.2 of Escherichia sp. 94.0001. Lineage (NCBI taxonomy): Bacteria > Pseudomonadati > Pseudomonadota > Gammaproteobacteria > Enterobacterales > Enterobacteriaceae > Escherichia > Escherichia sp. 94.0001. The sequence goes on from NZ_JABWMS020000004.1 coordinate 188,130, forward strand.
AGTCGCTGACACTGGCATCCCCGCCCTTCCAGCTTATTAGGGATCATCTTAACTTCGCAGCTTATTTCTGTGACTTCCGACAGAATATAAGTCAGGGTATTAACCGCCTTGCTGTGTTCAATATCGAAATGAATAGAGATCTCTCTTGCTATCACCCACCGATTTTCAGCCATCATCCATTCGGCGATTAACAAGTAGAGTGGTTTTTCAACATATCCTTCACACATACGAACTCCAGTTTCACAAATTAAAAGTCTGGCTATGACTCGTTTTGAAGCAATTAAACAAGGCCATATTAAAATTGTGGATATATCGATAGTATGCAACTTCACCGTCGATAAGTGTGAGCTAAATCCTGCTTATGTCATCAAAAAATATCGATTCCCCAAAAGATTTACTTAATGGGCAAAAAAAACGGTCCTCATCAGAGAACCGTATTAGTTATTCGATCAAATTAGCGGATGAAAAATATCCGCCATGACACGCTATTATTTGATCTGCGCGTGCATTTCCTGCACCGAAATTACTTTTTCAGTCGCATCGGCATTCAGCGCCATCGCGGTAGCGAAACCACCGTTCAGGGTGGTGTCATAGTGCACTTTATATTGCAGCGCACTGCGACGAATCACGCGGGAGTCTTCAATCGCACGACGGCCTGAAGTGGTGTTGATGATGTAGGTATATTCGCCATTCTTGATGCGGTCCTGAATGTGCGGACGACCTTCATGCACCTTGTTTACCAGACGCGGATTGATACCCGCTTCGCCCAGCACAATCGCCGTGCCGTGGGTCGCATCCAGCTCGAAGCCCTGTTTCAGCAGTTTTGCCGCCAGGTCTACCACGCGTTCTTTATCGCCTTCGCGCACGGAAAGCAGCGCACGACCGTGTTTCTTCATGGTGGAGTTGCTGCCCAGCTGCGCTTTGGCAAACGCTTCAGCGAAGGTGCGGCCCACGCCCATAACTTCCCCGGTGGAGCGCATTTCTGGCCCTAACAGCGGGTCAACGCCGGGGAATTTGTTGAACGGCAGCACCACTTCTTTCACCGAGTAGTACGGAGGGATAACTTCTTTGGTTACGCCCTGCTCAGCCAGCGATTTGCCAGCCATCACACGCGCCGCCACTTTTGCCAGCGGTACGCCGGTGGCTTTGGAGACGAACGGAACGGTACGCGCCGCACGCGGGTTAACTTCAATCAGGTAGACTTCGTTGTTTTTCACCGCAAACTGCACGTTCATCAGGCCGCGCACCTGCAATTCGAAAGCCAGTTTCTGCACCTGCTGGCGCATCACATCCTGAATTTCCTGACTTAAAGTGTAGGCTGGTAGAGAACATGCAGAGTCACCGGAGTGCACGCCCGCCTGCTCGATATGCTCCATGATGCCGCCAATCAGCACCATTTCACCGTCGCAGATGGCGTCCACATCCACTTCTACCGCGTCATCGAGGAAGTGGTCCAGCAATACTGGTGCATCGTTAGACACGCTCACCGCCGTCTGGAAGTAGCGACGCAGGTCAGCTTCGTCATAGACGATTTCCATCGCCCGACCGCCGAGAACGTAAGACGGACGCACCACCAGCGGGTAGCCAATCTCTTTCGCTTTCTCAACAGCCATCTCGATAGCAGTAACGGTGGCGTTCGCCGGTTGTTTCAGTTTCAGACGGTCAACCGCATGCTGGAAGCGTTCACGGTCTTCCGCACGGTCGATAGCATCCGGGCTGGTGCCGATAACCGGTACGCCAGCGGCTTCCAGTGCGCGCGCCAGTTTCAGCGGGGTCTGACCGCCGTACTGGACGATAACGCCTTTCGGCTTCTCAATACGCACGATTTCCAGTACATCTTCCAGGGTTACCGGCTCAAAGTAGAGGCGATCGGAAGTGTCGTAGTCAGTGGAGACGGTTTCCGGGTTACAGTTAACCATGATGGTTTCGTAACCGTCTTCACGTAGCGCCAGCGAGGCGTGTACACAGCAGTAGTCGAATTCAATACCCTGACCGATACGGTTCGGGCCGCCGCCGAGCACCATGATTTTTTCACGGTCGGTAGACGGATTCGCTTCGCACTCTTCTTCATAAGTGGAGTACATATACGCGGTGTCAGTGGCGAACTCTGCCGCACAGGTATCTACGCGTTTGTAGACCGGGTGCAGATCATACTGGTCGCGCAGCTTGCGGATTTCCGCTTCGCGCACGCCCGCCAGTTTAGCCAGACGCGCATCGGCAAAACCTTTGCGTTTCAGCTGGCGCAGGAAGTCAGCGTTCAGGCCGGTGATGCCCACTTCTGCGACTTTCTCTTCCAGACGCACCAGTTCTTCTATCTGCACCAGGAACCAGCGGTCAATGTTGGTCAGGTTAAAGACGCCGTCTACAGACAGGCCCGCACGGAAAGCATCGGCGATGTACCAGATACGCTCTGCGCCTGCGTCTTTCAGCTCGCGACGGATTTTGGTCAGCGCTTCCGGGTCGTCGAGACTCACTTTCGGGTCGAATCCAGTCGCACCGACTTCCAGGCCGCGCAGCGCTTTTTGCAGGGATTCCTGCTGCGTGCGACCAATCGCCATCACTTCACCAACCGATTTCATCTGAGTGGTCAGACGGTCGTTCGCCCCGGCGAATTTCTCGAAGTTGAAGCGAGGAATTTTGGTGACCACGTAGTCGATGGACGGCTCGAAGGAGGCCGGAGTACGCCCGCCGGTGATGTCGTTCATCAGCTCGTCGAGGGTGTAACCCACCGCCAGTTTCGCCGCCACTTTGGCAATCGGGAAACCGGTGGCTTTCGACGCCAGCGCCGAAGAACGCGATACACGCGGGTTCATTTCGATAACAATCAGGCGACCGTTTTTCGGGTTCACCGCAAACTGGACGTTGGAACCACCGGTTTCAACGCCGATTTCACGCAGTACCGCCATCGAGGCGTTACGCATAATTTGATATTCTTTGTCGGTCAGCGTTTGGGCTGGCGCGACAGTGATGGAGTCACCGGTATGGATGCCCATCGCATCGAAGTTTTCGATAGAGCAGACGATGATGCAGTTGTCGTTTTTATCACGCACCACTTCCATCTCGTACTCTTTCCAGCCGATCAGCGACTCATCAATCAGCAGTTCTTTGGTCGGAGAGAGATCCAGACCGCGGGCGCAAATTTCTTCAAACTCTTCGCGGTTATAAGCGATACCACCACCGCTACCACCCATGGTAAAGGATGGGCGAATAATGCACGGGAAGCCCACTTCAGCGGCAACTGCCAGCGCTTCTTCCATCGTGTGTGCGATACCAGAACGCGCGGTTTCCAGACCAATTTTCTTCATCGCTACGTCGAAACGGCGGCGGTCTTCTGCTTTATCAATCGCATCGGCGGTAGCACCAATCATGGTGACGCCGAACTCCTCCAGCACGCCTTGACGCTCCAGCTCCAGCGCACAGTTCAGCGCTGTCTGACCGCCCATCGTTGGCAGCACCGCGTCCGGACGCTCTTTTTCAATAATCTTGCGTACCACTTCCCAGTGAATCGGCTCGATGTAGGTCGCATCGGCCATTTCCGGGTCGGTCATGATGGTCGCTGGGTTGGAGTTCACCAGAATGACGCGGTAACCCTCTTCACGCAGGGCTTTACATGCTTGCGCGCCAGAGTAGTCAAACTCACACGCCTGACCGATAACAATCGGGCCCGCACCCAGAATCAGGATACTTTTTATATCTGTACGTTTTGGCATGGCTCTTTTACTCCTGATTACTTAGCGGTTTTACGGTACTGCTCAATTAACTCGATAAAGTGGTCGAACAACGGCGCTGCGTCGTGTGGACCAGGGCTGGCTTCCGGGTGCCCCTGGAAGCTGAACGCCGGTTTATCGGTGCGATGAATGCCCTGTAACGTACCGTCGAACAGGGATTTATGCGTAACACGCAGGTTTGCAGGTAATGTTGCTTCATCCACCGCAAAACCGTGGTTCTGGGCGGTGATCATCACCACGTTTTTTTCAACATCTTTAACCGGATGGTTGCCGCCGTGGTGTCCAAATTTCATTTTGATGGTCTTCGCACCGCTCGCCAGCGCCAGCAGCTGATGACCGAGGCAGATGCCGAATACCGGAATGTCGGTTTCGAGGAATTTCTGGATGGCAGTAATAGCGTAATCACACGGTGCCGGGTCGCCAGGACCGTTGGAGAGGAAGATGCCGTCTGGATTCATTTTCAGCACGTCTTCCGCAGAGGTTTGCGCCGGAACGATGGTCAGGCGACAGCCTCTGTCCACCAGCATCCGCAGGATGTTGCGCTTGGCACCGAAATCATAAGCCACGACGTGGAACGGCAACTCGTCTTCTTTCTTCGCTTCTGGCAGGCCGCCGGTCAGCGTCCAGCTCCCTTGTGTCCAGCTATAGGATTCTGCGGTGGTCACTTCTTTTGCCAGATCCATGCCGTTCAGACCTGGGAACGCGCGGGCTTTTTCTAACGCCAGCGCCGCATCCGGGTTATCGCCCGCGATAATGCAGCCATTCTGTGCGCCTTTCTCGCGCAGTAAACGCGTCAGCTTACGAGTATCGATATCGGCAATCGCCACGATGTTATGGCGCTTCAGGTAAGAAGAGAGGTCTTCGGTATTACGGAAGTTGCTGGCAATCAGCGGCAGGTCGCGAATCACCAGACCTTGTGCATGTACCTGAGAAGATTCTTCATCGGCGTCATTAGTGCCGACATTGCCAATATGGGGATAAGTAAGAGTAACGATTTGACGAGAATAGGAAGGATCAGTGAGGATTTCTTGATAACCGGTCATTGAAGTATTGAAAACGACTTCCCCAACCGCCGAACCTGTTGCCCCTATGGCCCGACCGTGAAACTGGGTTCCGTCTTCCAGAACCAATAGCGCTGACTTAATCAAAACACCCTCCAGAGAATATTCACTCACTTTATTTGCATATTAATTCACAATGATGACGTAAATCAATGCAAATCTGCTTACCGACGAATTTCTGGCAAACGGCGGCATTCTGGAGAGATGAGAGCTAAAAGTCAACTTAATGGTGGTATTTTTTATATTATTTTGTGGCTCATGCATGTTTTGCAGGCATTAAGCGACAAAAAGATCATATAACCCGTTCTGGAAAACGCTTGCGCAGCGAGAAGATTGCATGAAATAAAAATGAGCAGAAAAAAGTGGACCAGATGGTCAAAATTTACATTAAAACAACAAAAACAGAAGAGAAAACATGTTATTTTTAGCACGCTATACGATTTTATAAATAAAAAACTCAAAATAAAAGGGCTAAAAATTAAAGCCCTTTATAATCAATAAATTAAATATGTTATTTTTGCACCATCACAAATGTTTTGTGGTTACAAATTATTGAGATCAAGCACATCTCGCATATCAAAAAGACCACTTTCCTTACCACTCAACCACAAAGCCGATCTTACCGCACCGTTAGCAAATGTCATGCGGCTGGACGCCTTATGGGTGATCTCCAGACGCTCGCCGATATCGGCAAACATGGCGGTATGTTCACCAACGATGTCACCCGCACGCACGGTAGCAAAACCAATCGTTCCAGGTACGCGTTCACCGGTATGCCCTTCACGACTGTAGACCGCGCATTCTTTCAGGTTTTTATCCAGCGCGTGAGCTATCGCCTCCCCCATCGCCAGTGCGGTACCTGACGGAGCATCAACTTTATGCCTATGATGCGCTTCGATAATTTCGATATCGGTGTAATCACCCATCACTTTCGCTGCTTTCTCCAGCAGCTTAAGCATGACGTTGACGCCGACGCTAAAGTTGGCGGCAAAGACAATCGCAATATCGGCGGCCGCGTCACGAATCGCCTGTTTACCGGCTTCGTCAAACCCCGTAGTGCCAATCACCATCCCTTTGCCATGCTGGCGACAAAAAGCGAGATGGTTCAGCGTACCTTCCGGACGGGTAAAATCGATAAACACATCAAAATCATCTTTTATCGCATCAAGGCTGCTTTGCACAGTAACGCCTATTTTTCCTGCACCCGCCAGCTCACCGGCGTCGCTGCCCAGTAAAGAAGATCCTTCGCGCTCCAGCGCCGCGCCCAGCTGCACGCCTTCTAATGCCAGCGCCGCCTGAATCAACTGGCGGCCCATACGCCCCCCGGCTCCCGCGATGGCAACGCGGATGTTTGCATCATGCATAGCTATTCTCTTTTGTTAATTTGCATAGACCGTTTTCAGAGTAACCAGCGCATCGCTACGCCGCCAGCCAAAAACGCTGATAATTAGAAATTAATGATAAACAGGGAGGGATATCAGTGAAAGGCATGAGTCGATGAATGACTGCATGCCGATAACATGTGACAGGTTACGACGCCAGAGCCAGCACCTCAGCCACCCACTGCTGGAAACCTTTCACATCCAGATCCAGCGCCACCTGCACGTTTGCAGGTTTACTCAGGCAACCATCAATATCAACAACCGTAGTACCTGAGGTAAATTCACCCTGAGTTTCCACCGCCACAAAACACGGTTTGAGAGTGAACAAGTCTGGGCGCACCAGCCAGGCGATGGCGCAGAGATCATGCATACGCAAACCGCTTTGCATACTGCCGCTACGGTAGTGGCTAAACAGGGCGTGCAACATTTTCCCGGTACGATTCAACTCCGGCAAAGTAGCGAGATAGTCAGGAGTTAATATTGCCTGATTGGTGACATCCAGACCGCACATAACGATTTCGATGCCGCTACGGAAGACACAGGCTGCCGCTTCTGGATCGGCAGCGATATTAAACTCGGCGTTTGGCGTACAGTTGCCGCGTCCGGCAGAACCGCCCATGATCACCAGACGGCGAATATGCGGTTTGCATTCCGGGCATTGTGAAAGTAACAGCGCAATATTGGTTAACGGGCCGATGGCTACCAGCGTAACAGGCTCAGGCGCACGCAGCAGGGCATCACGAATCGCCAGAAATGCGGGTTTGTCCAGTGGGCTTCTGTTGTGCTCGACAAAGTCGTAGCCAGCCATTCCCGATTCACCGTGCACAGATGCTGCATTACGCGGTGCGCGTACCAGCGGCACAGCGGCTCCCTGGGCGAGCGGAATATCCGCATTCCAGAAATGCAGCAGTTGCAGGGCGTTGCGGGTAGTTTTCTCAACCGAAACATTACCCGCGACGGTGGTCATCAGTTGCAGGTCGAGTTCGGGGGCAAAAATCGCGGCGGCAATGGCGACCGCATCGTCAATACCGGGGTCTGTATCGAGGAAGATAGGTAAACGCATGTTTTCTCCATAAAAAATGCCGGTAACAGGACCGGCATTTTCGCATAACTTAGGCTGCTAATGACTTAATCGACTTCACGAATATCGACACGCAGCTCTTTCGGCACTTCGAAAACAATGTTTTCTTCACGGCCTTCCAGCGGAATGGCTTCACCACCGCCCAGCTGCTGCAAACGTGCCACCAGATTCTGCACCAGAATATCCGGAGCCGATGCGCCCGCAGTCACGCCGACGCATTTAACCTCTTTCACCCACTCTTCCTGGATATCTTTCGCATCGTCAATCAAAAACGCGCGTTTGCCCATACGCTGGGCCAGCTCCGCCAGACGGTTGGAGTTGGAGGAGTTTTTCGAACCGACCACCAGCACCACTTCCGCCTGTTCTGCCAGGGCACGTACCGCTTCCTGTCGGTTAGTAGTGGCGTAGCAGATGTCATCTTTGCGCGGACCGACAATTTTCGGGAAGCGTTTACGCAACGCATCGATCACATCAGACGTGTCATCCACCGACAGCGTAGTTTGGGTCATAAAGGAGAGTTTCTCTTCGTTTTTGACCGTCAGTTTCCACACATCGTCCGGCGATTCGACCAGATACATTCCCCCTTCCGGGTTGCTGTACTGACCCATCGTCCCTTCCACTTCCGGGTGACCGGCGTGACCGATAAGAATAGACTCTTCACCACGGCGGCTGGCACGGGCGACTTCCATATGCACTTTGGTCACCAGCGGACAGGTGGCATCAAACACCGTCAAATCACGGCTTTTCGCTTCGTTACGTACCGCCTGAGAAACACCGTGTGCGGAGAAAATCAGGATCGCGCCGTCCGGGACTTCGCTAATCTGCTCAATAAAGATAGCCCCACGCTCCCGCAGGCTATCGACCACGTAGCGGTTATGCACCACTTCGTGACGGACATATATCGGTGCGCCGTAAATGGCCAGCGCGTTTTCAACAATGCTGATAGCGCGGTCTACCCCGGCACAAAAACCACGCGGGTTGGCCAACAGGATCTGCATGTTACGCCTCCAGTGCCGGATCGATTTCCAGCACTTCAATATCAAAATGAACGGTCTGCCCGGCCAGCGGATGGTTGAAATCAACGGTAATGGAGTCGCCGTTAATTTCGCGGATCACGCCAGGCATCTCACTGCCATCCATTGCGGTAAAAAGCATGATTGCACCAATTTCTGGCTCGCCTGCATCCATAAACTCACGGCGGGAGAAGTACTGAATCAGGTCCGGTGACGGCACGCCAAACGCCGCATCTGGCTCCAGCGAGAAAGTAGTTTTATCGCCCACTTTCAGCCCCAGCAGGTGTTGCTCCAGACCTTCGGAGAGAGAAGCATCGCCCAGGCGGAACAGCGCCGGTTTACCGTTGTTGCGGGTAGACTCGGCGGTGGTGCCATCGTCGAGTTTTAGCGTGAAGTGCACCAGGACGGCGCTATTGCTCTGTACAGATTCAGACATGCAGGTTTGCTCTTATATTTTGAGGATTTTTGCCGGATGCGGCCTACGATTTCACAGCAATCTGTAGGCCGGATAAGATGCGTCAGCATCGCATCCGGCAGGGTTTATTATTGTTTTTTCGCTTTAGAAGGCAAAAAACCTTCCAGCACAATCAGTGCCGCACCGACACATATGGCAGTATCGGCAAGGTTGAAGGTGGCGAAGTGCCAGTCGCCGACGTAGAAGTCGATCATATCGACAACGAAGCCGTGCCACAGGCGGTCGAACAGGTTGCCCAGCGCGCCGCCAATAATCAGCGCGTAAGCGATATTGTTTAGCTTCTGCGTGGCCTTCGAGCGATACATCATCACTGCCAGGATCACGCTAATACCAATCGCAATACCGGCAAAGAACCAACGCTGCCAGCCGCCGCTATCGGCAAGGAAACTAAACGCCGCGCCATAGTTACGCGCATAATGCAGATTAAGCGACGGGAACAGCGGGACCGTATCCCCCAGAGCAAAATTCTGGAGGATCAGGTACTTGCTGCCCAGATCGATAATCAGCACGACTACCACCAGCCACAGCCAGCGTAGCCCTGTTGAACAGATCGATTGACTCATCAGGCAAACTTACGTTTTTCACCGTCACCGGCGACGTTGCTGACACAGCGGCCGCAGATTTCTGCGTGTTCCGCCACCTTGCCGACATCCTGGGTGTAGTGCCAGCAGCGTGGGCACTTCTCACCTTCGGCTTTACTCAACGCGACTTTCAGCCCTTTGAGTACTTCGCTCTGCTGAGCATCAGCAGGGGCGTCGTTATAGTCTGCAACGGTAGCGCCGGAGGTCAACAGGACAAATCGTAATTCATCGCCCAGCGCGGTCAGTTTCGCCGCCAGTTCCGGTTCTGCATACAAGGTTACTGCCGCTTCCAGCGAGCCACCCACTTTCTTGTCGGCACGTGCTTGCTCAATGACTTTGTTCACTTCGCCACGCACTTTCAGCAGCTCGTCCCAGAACGCATCGTTCATCGCTTCGCTGTCTGCCAGACCAAACAGGCCTTCGTACCACTCGCCAGTGAAGACGTATTTTTCACGTTCGCCCGGCAGATAGCCCCACACTTCATCAGCGGTGAAGGAGAGGATTGGTGCCATCCAGCGAACCAGCGCTTCTGCGATGTGATACAGCGCAGTCTGGCAGCTACGACGCGCCACGCTGTCCGCTTTCGCGGTGTACTGGCGGTCCTTAATGATGTCGAGGTAGAAAGAGCCCATCTCAACGGAGCAGAAGCGCATCAGACGCTGTACCACTTCGTGGAAATCGTATGCTTCGTACGCCTTGAGGATGTCTTCCTGCGCCGCTTTCGCACAACCTACGGCCCAGCGATCCAGTACCACCATCTCTTCCGGTTTCACCATATCTTTTGCCGGATCGAAACCGTTCAGGTTTGCCAGCAGGAAGCGTGCAGTGTTACGGATACGACGATAGCTGTCGGCTGCACGTTTCAGGATCTCGTCAGAAACGGCCATTTCACCGGTGTAGTCAGTTGATGCCACCCACAGACGCAGAATATCCGCGCCCAGTTTGTTCATCACATCCTGCGGCGAAACGGTGTTGCCGATGGATTTAGACATCTTGCGCCCCTGACCATCCACGGTAAAGCCGTGGGTCAGTACCTGACGATACGGCGCTTTGCCTTTCATCGCGGTGGAGATCATCAGGGAAGACATGAACCAGCCACGGTGCTGGTCAGAACCTTCCAGATACATGTCCGCTGCGTGACCAGCAAATTCCGGACGCACGTCAACAACAGAAGAGTGGGTAGATCCGGAGTCAAACCATACGTCCAGCGTATCCGGCACTTTCACGTACTGATCAGCTTCGTCGCCGAGGATCTCTTTCGCATCAAGATCCCACCATGCCTGAATGCCATCAACTTCAACGCGTTTTGCCACTTCTTCCATCAGTTCGAGGGTACGCGGATGCAGCTCTTCAGTGTCTTTGTGCACGAACAGTGACATCGGTACGCCCCAGGTGCGCTGACGGGAGATACACCAGTCAGGACGGTTAGCGACCATCGACTCGATACGCGCCTGGCCCCAGTCAGGGATCCACTGCACGCCTTTGATCTCTTTCAGTGACTGCGCACGCAGACCTTTCTGATCCATGCTGACGAACCACTGCGGCGTAGCGCGGAAGATGATCGGCGTTTTGTGACGCCAGCAGCACGGATAGCTGTGCTGCATTTTCTCAACGTGCAGCAGCGCGCCTTTTTCCTGTAGCAGCGCAACGACGATGTCGTTCGCTTTGAAGACGTTAACACCATCCAGCGTCGGGTAAGTACCCGGCAGATAAGTACCGTCCGGGCCAACGGGGTTAGCGGTTTCCAGACCATATTTCTGACCGATCACATAGTCGTCCGGACCGTGGCCTGGCGCGGTGTGAACGGCACCGGTACCGGCATCCAGCGTAACGTGATCGCCAAGAATTGCCGGAACGTCGAAGCCCATAAACGGATGGGTAAAGCGCAGCAGCTCCAGCTCCGCACCTTTTACCGTGCCGAGAATGGTGTAATCGGTCACGCCGATACGCTGCATTACGCTTTCAACCAGATCTTTCGCCAGAATCACGGCCTGACCGTCGATCTGCACCAGCGCATAGTCGAAATCCGGTGCAATGGAGATTGCGCGGTTGGCAGGCAAAGTCCACGGTGTAGTGGTCCAGATCACCAGCGAGATTGGACCGTTAACGTTGCTTACGCCAAATTTTGCTTTCAGTGCATCCTGATCGACTGCCTGGAAAGCGACGTCGATGGACGGAGAAGTTTTGTCGTAATACTCAACTTCCGCTTCTGCCAGTGCAGAACGGCAGTCAACGCACCAGTGCACCGGCTTCGCGCCTTTGTGCAGGTGACCGTTGCCGATGATTTTGCCCAGCGCGCGGATGATGTTGGCTTCAGTTTTGAAGTCCATAGTCAGGTACGGGTGCGACCAGTCGCCCAGCACGCCCAGACGGATAAAGTCTTTGCGCTGACCGTCAACCTGGGTCGCCGCGTATTCGCGGCACTTGGCGCGGAACTCGGCGGCGGTGAATTTCTCACCCGGCTTACCGTATTCTTGCTCTACTTTCAGCTCGATCGGCAGACCGTGGCAGTCCCAGCCAGGCACATACGGCGAGTCATAACCGGAAAGCCCTTTGGACTTCACGATAATGTCTTTCAGAATCTTGTTAACCGAGTGACCAATATGAATGCTGCCATTCGCATAAGGAGGGCCATCATGCAGAATGAAGGTTTTTTTGCCTTTTTTAGCCGCACGAATGATGCCGTACAGATCATCATCAGTCCAACGCGCCAGCATTCCCGGTTCGCGCTTGGCGAGATCGCCACGCATCGGGAACCCTGTTTCCGGCAAATTCAGGGTTGATTTATAGTCACTCATCAGATTCTCGGTTCCGTATTTCGGTTTGATTACATAACAGGCTTAAGCCGGTTTTGTTAGCCCAAAAAATTCGCGGGCGGTTAATTCATCACGCGCAATCTGCGCTTTCAGTTCGTCCAGCGACGCAAATCGCTGCTCATTGCGTATTTTTTTACGCAGCACTACTTGTATATGGCGACCATAAAGGTCCATTGCAACATCTAACAAATGCACTTCCAGCTGCTGGCGAATACCGGCAACCGTTGGGCGTGTTCCGATGTTTGCAACACCGGGTAACGGCTTTTCACCGAGGCCCAGCACTTCTACCGCATAAACCCCTTTCACCGGGGAAACCTGACGGCGCAGCGGTACATTCGCCGTCGGGAAACCTATAGTGCGCCCTAATTCATCACCGTGGACCACACGCCCGAGGATGGCAAACGGGTGCCCCAGTAAACTTTCTGCCAGAGCCAGATTGTCATCCGCCAGCGCCTGACGTACAGCGGTACTGCTGATGCGCACGCCACCTTCGCAAAAAGTTTGCGTACTGGTGATATCGAAGCCGTATTCCGCGCCAGCTTTCTGTAATAACAAGAAATCGCCTTCACGACCAGCGCCAAAGCGGAAATCATCACCTACGGCAAGAAATTTTACCCGCAAATGCTTCACCAGAAGGTCACTGATGAAATTTTGCGCGGTTAACGCCGCGAAACGCCTGTCGAAACGCACGCACAGCACGTAATCAACGCCGCACTCAGCAAGGTAACGCAGTTTTTCCCGCAGTCGGGTCAGCCGTGCCGGGGCTTTATCGGTAGCAAACAGTTCCAGTGGTTGAGGTTCAAAAAGCATCACCATCACCGGTAAGTTGCGCTTGCGCCCTTCTTCCTGCAAGCCCTGTAACAGCGCGCGATGACCGCGATGCACGCCGTCGAAATTACCAATAGTCAGCACACACCCTTCTTGCGGGGCCTGGCTGAGATTATGTATGCCGCGTATCAGCTTCATGTCTGGCTCAAAACAGTGAAAATCGTCCGAGTATACCTTGTACAGCGGTCAAGGTTAACCGGCGATTGAGTACCGAAATCAGAAAGAAGTGGCTTTTCATTGCCATGCCGCAAATTACGGGAAGAAACAGACCGCCTGCTGCAATTTTTATCGCGGAAAAGCTGTATTCGCACCACGCAAGCTGGTAGAATCCTGCGCCATCACTACGTAACGAGTGCCGGCACATTAACGGCGCTTATTTGCACAAATCCATTGACAAAAGAAGGCTAAAAGGGCATATTCCTCGGCCTTTGAATTGTCCATATAGAACACATTTGGGAGTTGGACCTTGGCTAATATCAAATCAGCTAAGAAGCGCGCCATTCAGTCTGAAAAGGCTCGTAAGCACAACGCAAGCCGTCGCTCTATGATGCGTACTTTCATCAAGAAAGTATACGCAGCTATCGAAGCTGGCGACAAAGCTGCTGCACAGAAAGCATTTAACGAAATGCAACCGATCGTGGACCGTCAGGCTGCTAAAGGTCTGATCCACAAAAACAAAGCTGCACGTCATAAGGCTAACCTGACTGCACAGATCAACAAACTGGCTTAATCGCCAATTTGCTGAAGCTTTGTGAAAAAGCCCGCGCAAGCGGGTTTTTTTATGCCTGCAGCTTTTGTGATGCGTGAGAAAACACACTGCCGGTTGCCAGAGAGTCAAAAGTTACAGGTTCTTGCAGACATGCCGTTACACTCTCTGAACTCTTCGTGACTTAAGAATCGTAGAGTCATCGGCTGATATATTCTGAATAAGAATATCTACTCAATCTTCAGACTCCCCCTACACAGAATGTGGAGATTGTGATACACATTGAGGTATTAAACTTAAGACCACTCTATCTTTGAATTAAATTCCTATACACTTTAACCATCCATAAATATCACTTTATTAAATCTAATAAATTATTAACCACAATCAATACAGGTTAAATACTTATTTATAATGTACTTATTAAAAACTAATGAGCGATTTTTGATAGTAATCACATATACTTTAAAATAAATTAATAAAAAAACTCATCAAATTCAAGGACTGATAATGAAAGATGGTATATATAC